>DMWU01000179.1 GCA_003483125.1 Erythrobacter sp.
GGATTGTGAGCCAGGTCGGCTTCGCTACCTTCGCCGCTGCATCGGTCGCGGTTCTCGCGGGTTTGGGTGTACTGATGGGCGCAATTGCCGCAGCGCGGGCAGCGCGCACCTATGACACTGTTGTGATCCGCGTACTGGGTGCCAGCCGCAGGCAGGTTATGGCGATGCAACTGGCCGAATATGGGGTACTTGCATTACTTCTTGCCGGCGTTGCCCTGGCGCTTGGCAGCACGTTGGGCTGGCTAGTTATCACCGAATTGTTCGAATTTGACTGGTTGCCAGACTGGACCGAGGTGCTTGGGGTACTCGGCCTCGGAATTGCGCTGGTTCTGGGATTTGCGCTGGTCGGTTCGCTCCCATTGCTGAGGGCGAAACCGGCGCAAGCCTTGCGTGAACTATAAAAAAGAAAGAAGCCCGCCGCAGCGCGCTGAACGCACCGCAAAACTCGATCCTAAATTCATGATTTCTCCTCTCAGTTGCGCTTTGACAGCCTCACCTCCCCTAATGTGAGATCCTGCCGCAAGCTGCGCGAGCTTTGTTAGCATCAGCACAGAACTTCACAATAAGGATATTTCTTTGTTTAATCTTGGGGTGTTCTTGCCACACTGCAGTCGTGAAAATCAGCTAACAGGCTTTAGCTTGCTGTATGTCTGCGCATGCGCTAGGCGCGCCGGCGATTTCGCAGTGCAATATGCTGCCCCGCTATTTTCGAAAGACCGCCATGCCCTCCTCCCTTCGCAATGTTGCGATCATTGCCCACGTTGATCACGGCAAGACCACTCTGGTTGACCAGCTGTTCCGACAATCCGGCACGTTCCGCGAAAACCAACGTATTGAAGATCGGGCGATGGATTCTGGCGATCTTGAGAAGGAGCGCGGAATCACGATCCTGGCGAAGTGCACCAGCGTGGAATGGGGCGACAAGCGCATCAACATCGTCGACACGCCGGGTCACGCCGATTTCGGCGCAGAGGTGGAGCGTATCCTCTCGATGGTCGATGGCGTCATCTTGCTGGTCGACAGTGCCGAAGGTGCAATGCCGCAGACCAAATTCGTGACCGGCAAGGCGTTAGCGCTGGGCCTTAAACCCATTGTCGTCGTCAACAAGATTGACCGTCCCGACGGACGCCCTCAGGAAGTGCTGGACGAAGTGTTTGACCTCTTCGTCAGCCTCGATGCCAACGACGAACAGCTAGATTTTCCCGTGCTCTACGCCAGCGGCCGCGATGGCTATGCCAGCAATAATCAGGATGCGCGCGAGGGCAATCTAGAGCCACTGTTCGAATTGATATCGAGCCATGTGCCCGAACCGGGCCTTGATGCCAGCGGACCGTTTTCATTCCTTGCTACCCTGCTGGACCGCGACAACTTCATGGGCCGCGTGCTGACCGGCCGCGTACAATCAGGTTCGATCAAACTGAATGACCCGATCCATGCATTGGACGCGGTTGGAAATGTGGTCGAGACAGGCCGCGCGACCAAGCTACTGAGTTTCCGCGGGCTAGAACGCGTGCCGGTTGAATCCGCACAGGCAGGCGACATCATCGCGCTTGCAGGGCTTGAGAAAGCGACTGTCTCCAACACCATTTCCGATACCGCACTTAGCGAGCCTATCGCAGCTCAGCCAATCGACCCGCCAACGCTGGCGATGCGGTTTGCCGTCAACGACAGTCCGCTAGCCGGGCGCGAGGGCGACAAGGTGACCAGCCGTATGATCCGTGATCGCCTATTGCGCGAAGCCGAAACCAACGTGGCCATCCGCGTGACCGAAGCCGCCGACAAGGACAGTTTTGAAGTCGCAGGCCGCGGTGAATTGCAACTGGGCGTACTTATCGAGACGATGCGCCGAGAAGGTTTCGAACTGGGCATCAGCCGACCCAAAGTGTTGTTCCGCGAAGAAAACGGTCAGCGCATGGAGCCATATGAAACAGTAGTCATCGATGTGGATGACGAACATTCGGGTACCGTGGTCGAGAAGATGCAGCGTCGCAAAGCTGAGCTGGTCGAGATGCGTCCATCGGGCCAAGGCAAGACCCGCATCACCTTCTCCGCCCCTTCGCGCGGCCTGATCGGATATCACGGGGAATTCCTGTCCGACACGCGCGGCACAGGAATCATGAACCGCCTGTTCGAGAAGTATGGCCCCTATAAGGGCCCAATCGAAGGGCGGATCAACGGCGTGCTCATTTCCAACTGCCCAGGCGAGGCGGTTGCCTATGCGCTGAATGCCCTTGAAGAGCGCGGCGAGCTCTTCATCAGGCCGCAGGCCAAGGTTTATGAAGGCATGGTCATTGGCGAGAATGCAAAGCCGGACGACCTGGAAGTAAACCCGCTCAAATCGAAGCAACTCACCAATATCCGTTCATCGGGTAAGGATGATGCGATACGCCTCACCCCGCCTCGCCGAATGAGCCTGGAACAGGCTATCGCATACATTGATGATGACGAGATGGTTGAGGTAACGCCGCAATCCATCCGCCTGCGCAAGGCGCATCTCGATCCGCATCAGCGCAAGAAGGCCAAACGTAAGGCTAACGAAGCGGCCTAAGCCCACTTGCTAGCATCGCGCGAGAAACCTAGGCTTTCCATTGAAGCTTGGGAGAATTTGATGCGCGCTATGATCATCTGCTTGGTTGCGACCCTTTCAATGGGTTTAGGTGCTTGCAAGGAACCGCCGGAGGAGCGCCTTCCCGGTGACGAACGCATCGGTGCCGGTGGTAGGCCTGTAGGCGAAATCTGGAGCCGTAGCCCAGTGATCGCTCAAAACGGTATAGCTGCGACAGCACATCCGCTGGCAACACAGGTCGCACTAGATATCCTGAAGAGCGGCGGTAGCGCCGTGGACGCCGCCATTGCTGCCAACGCGGCGCTGGGCCTGATGGAGCCGACGGGCAACGGTATTGGCGGCGACCTTTTCGCCATAATCTATGATCCCAAGTCGGGTGAACTCCTCGGCCTCAACGGTTCGGGCCGTTCACCTATGGGCCAAACACTTGACCAGCTTAAGGAAAAGCTAGGCGATGCAAAGATCATCCCGCCTGTTGGCCCGCTACCCGTCACCATCCCCGGCACAGTCGATGCGTGGTTCGAAATGCACCAGCGGTTCGGAAAATTATCGATGCGCCGCGTGCTTGCCCCCACGGTACGCTATGCTCGCGAGGGCCACCCGATTGCTCCTGTCATCGGCATGTACCTAGAGCGTTCGCTTGCGAATTATGAGCGCCGTGCTGATCAGTTTGATTTCACCAATGCACGGGCCACATGGTTTGCCAATGGCGCGCCTAAGGCTGGCGAGATTTTTAAGAACCCTGATCTTGCCGATACGCTAGAACGCATCGGGCGTTATGGCCGAAACGAATTTTACTCGGGCCGCACCGCACGGGTCATGGTCGATTACCTACAGGCGCAAGGTTCTGCCTTTACGCTGGAAGACTTCGCTTCGCACAAGAGCGAGTGGGTTGAGCCCGCCTGCGCAGCCTATCGCGATGGCTATGAGCTTTGCGAGCTACCGCCAAACGGACAGGGCTTCGCCGCCCTGCAAATGGTCAATATCCTGAAGAATATCGACCTTAGGCAGTGGGAGCGAGGTAGCCCTGAAGTTATCCATTATATCACTGAGGCGAAGCGGCTCGCCTATGCAGACGTTGCGCGTTTCTATGCGGACCCTGATTTCACAACCTTCCCGCAGGAGCTGCTGACCGAGGAATACGGTCAGGAGCGTTTTGCCCTGATCGATCCGCGTCAGGCAGCACAGGAATATTCCGCAGGCGATTTCAGCGTCGAGCCCAAGTTGGAGGGAGAAGGCGACACCACCTACCTGACCGTGGCAGACAAGGACGGGATGATGGTTAGCCTGATCCAGTCGAACTATCGCGGTATGGGAGGCGGGTTAACGCCTGATGGCCTTGGCTTCATGTTCCAGGATCGCGGCGAACTGTTCAGCCTCGATCCCGCGCATCCCAATGCCTATGCGCCGGGCAAGCGTCCATTCCACACGATCATTCCCGCATTCGTGAAGAAAGATGGAGTGCCCTGGTTGAGCCTGGGCCTGATGGGCGGCGGCATGCAGCCGCAGGGCCACGTGCAAGTGCTGATCAATATGGTCGATTACGGCATGAATATTCAGGAGGCAGGCGATGCTGCGCGCATCAACCATGATGGCGGCAGACAACCGACCGAGGCGCTCGAAGGCCCCGCAGCCGACCCGCTGGGCACGCTGAATGTCGAACCGGGCATTCCTGAAAGCACCGTACGCCGCCTCATCGCGATGGGCCATAAGGTCGAAGTGGTTGAGAATGGTATCATGTTCGGCGGATACCAAGCCATCGCCCGCGATCCTGAAACGGGCGTTTACACTGGCGCCACCGAAATGCGGAAAGATGGACAGGCTAGCGGGTATTAGCGAGAGAGATTAATGGCCAAAGTAACCGGATTAGGCGGCGTATTCTATGTTGTGAAGGATCCTGAAGCGACGCGCGTATGGTATCGGTAGAAGCTGGGGATTGACGGGCCATATGGGCCACAATTCGCCTGGGCGGATGAGCCCAGGGCAAACCCCTATTCGCTGATCAGTCATTTCGAGGATGACACATATGTGAAGCCCGGAAAGGGTGGCTTCATGATCAATCTGCGCGTCGATGATCTCGATGAGTTCGTGAAACAGCTCAAGAAGAAGAAGGTCAAGGTGATCGACAGCGTTGATGAAGGCTATGGCAAGTTCGCTTGGCTGCTCGACCCCGATGGCGTGAAGATCGAATTGTGGGAACAGGTTGCTGAGGAGCTTCCGAGCTAGGCCTGAATTCACAGTCTCACACCGCACGATCTTAGTAATTCGTTAACTATAGTGCCGCAAAATTCGCTGCCATGGCGCAACGAAAGATTCTCATTGATGGTTTGGCCTTGCTTGCCACCGCCTGCGGCGGAGTTCCGCAGCGCGCTGGAAATGTGCCCTCCTCCACACCGCGCCCCGCCGCGGTCAGCGGTGAGGCACGAACCTGCCTCGCCAACCTGGATGCCAGCGGCTCGCAATTCTCGCCGATGCGCGATCGCTATTATGGTGCAGGCTGCGCCACGGTGAATGCTGTTCAGCTTACCGCTGTGCGCGGTGACCGCTCGCAACTCGGGGTCAGCAATATCGGGCCGGTCGGCTGTCCGACGGCCAATACTTTCGCCGCCTGGGCGCGCTTTGGGGTCGATCGCGCCGCGCAGCAAATCCTTGAAAGCCCGCTAGTGCGGATCGAGACTATGGGCAGCTATGCCTGCCGCAATGTCGCTGGCAGCTCTCGCCGGTCAGCCCATTCGACTGCTGCGGCGGTGGATGTAGCGGCCTTCATACTAGCCGACGGTCGCAGGATAAGCGTTGAGCGCGATTGGGACGGTGGAACGCGCGAAGAGCGGCAATTCCTTCGCGTCGTCCATCGCAGCGCCTGCAGGCGCTTTGGCACCGTGCTGGGCCCTGACTATAATGCCGCCCATCACGACCATTTCCACCTTGAGAACGAAGGCAACGCTTTCTGTGGCTAATCCGCGATAGAAATTATGTACCGGGTGGCGCTAGGAGCAATCTTCCGGTTCCGCTCCGCCACACGCGGCTAGTGCAAGGCTGAGGCCTGTTGAGATTGCGCTACGTCCGAACATTGATGATCTCCCTCCCTGAATTGGCCAAGATTAGCACTGGCGCAAACAAGTTCCAAACCATCGTTGCGCATGGCGATTTTGCCCCCATATGTTCCGGCATGGCCGAACTAGTGATCCGTAGAGGGCTCGAGGAACCCGATACCAGCGGGGAATTTGTTCCACACAAGCCTGCACGCCCAGAGAAATCCATGGGCGGCAAGGCGTTCAAGCTGGTTTCGGATTATAAACCGGCAGGTGACCAGCCGACCGCGATTGCCGAACTGGTGGCAAGCGCCAACGAAGGCGAACAGACCCAAACTCTGCTGGGCGTAACGGGCAGCGGCAAGACCTTCACCATGGCCAAGGTGATTGAGGAGCTGCAACGCCCCGCCCTAGTTCTTGCGCCCAACAAGATCCTTGCGGCGCAGCTCTATGGCGAATTCAAGAGCTTCTTCCCTGACAATGCGGTCGAGTATTTCGTTTCGTACTACGACTATTACCAGCCAGAGGCATATGTGCCGCGCAGCGACACCTATATCGAGAAGGAAAGCTCTGTTAACGAAGCAATTGACCGCATGCGCCATTCGGCGACACGGGCACTTCTTGAGCGTGACGACGTGATCATCGTCGCCTCCGTATCCTGCCTCTACGGTATTGGATCGGTCGAAACCTATTCGGCCATGGTATTCGACATCAAGAAGGACGAAGTGGTCGACCAGCGCGAACTGATCCGCAAGCTGGTTTCCCTGCAATACAAGCGCAATGATGCGGCCTTTGCCCGCGGTTGCTTCCGTGTCCGAGGCGACAATCTGGAGCTGTTCCCCAGCCACTATGAAGATATGGCCTGGCGCATAGGCTTCTTCGGTGATGAGATCGAGGAAATCAGCGAATTCGATCCGCTGACTGGCAAGAAGGGGGCGAGCCTCGACCAAGTGCGCGTCTATGCAAACTCGCACTATGTGACGCCTGGCCCGACCATGAAACAGGCGATGGAGGCGATCAAGTTCGAGCTGCAGGAGCGCCTTAAGGAGCTACACGAAGAAGGACGCCTTCTTGAGGCCCAACGTCTGGAACAGCGCACCAATTTCGACCTTGAAATGATTGCTGCAACGGGTTCATGCGCGGGAATCGAGAATTACAGTCGCTTCCTCACAGGGCGCCTTCCCGGCGAGCCGCCACCAACCCTTTTCGAATACTTACCTGAAAATGCGCTGCTATTTGTCGATGAAAGCCACCAGACGGTACCGCAGGTTGGCGCAATGGCGCGCGGGGACCATCGTCGAAAAATCACCCTGGCAGAATACGGCTTCCGCCTGCCCAGCTGTATCGACAACCGCCCGCTCCGCTTCAATGAGTGGGATGCGATGCGACCGCAGACATTCTGCGTGTCAGCCACTCCCGGACCGTGGGAATTGGAGCAGACAGGCGGAGTTTTCGCAGAGCAGGTCATCCGGCCCACCGGGTTGATAGACCCGCCCGTCGACGTACGTCCTGTCGAAGACCAGGTGCAGGATTGCATCCAGGAGTGCATGGAAACCGCCAAGAAGGGCTATCGCACTCTCGTTACCACGCTCACCAAGCGCATGGCCGAAGATCTGACCGAGTTCATGCATGAGGCAGGCGTGAAGGTGCGTTACATGCACTCGGACGTCGAAACGCTTGAGCGCATCGAGCTGATCCGCGACCTGAGGCTCGGTGTTTACGATGTGCTTGTCGGCATCAACCTGCTCCGCGAAGGGCTCGACATTCCGGAATGCGGATTGGTGTGCATTCTTGACGCTGACAAGGAAGGATTCCTGCGCAGCGAAACTTCCATGATCCAGACTATTGGCCGGGCTGCACGAAATGTCGATGGCCGCGTGATCCTCTATGCTGACCGCATCACCGGCAGCATGGAACGCGCAATGGAGGAGACGGAGCGCCGCCGTGAAAAACAGCGCGCCTATAATGAGGAGCACGGCATCACTCCTGAAACAATCAAGCGCGATATTGCCGATATTGTCGCGCATACCGCCAACAAGGATCAGGTCACCGTCGATACGGGTGATGATGAGGTCAACCACCTCGTCGGTCACAATCTACGCGCTTATATCGAAGATCTTGAGAAGCGGATGCGTGAAGCCGCCGCCGATCTTGAATTCGAGGAAGCAGGGCGCTTGCGCGATGAAATCCGGCGTCTCGAAAATGAAGAGCTGGGTCTGCCATACGGTGAGCAGAAGGCCCCGCGTGTTGGTCGCTCGAATGAAGGCAAGCCGGGCACGCGCAAGCTGAGATATGGCAGGACGCAGCGCAAGATACGCTAGACGCAGCTAATTCGACCGATTGCAATCATGCCTCGACTGGTGGTCTGCCGGTCGCTTGCCATCCACGCATAACAGGAGCAGTCTTATCCCGCTATCTTCTTGGGGGACAGGAAATGCGCGTAAGCCTCTTAACATTTTGCTCTGCAATCACACTCGCCTTTGGTGGCACAATCGCCATGGGCCATGATGATCATGATGAACACGCCGCAAGCCCAGACCACGCAGCGACTATTACCGCCGCGGTAGCACGCTAAGACCGACCCGAAGCAGCGCGTGCTCTTGATGAAAGCCGCAAGCCTGCCGAAACACTCGCTTTGGCAAGAACATCGCGGAAGGCCCGGCTAGGATTGGAAGACGGTTTGGTGGTTTTACACGCGCGCGTTGACGATCTACTGGCGTCCGTATGTTCCGATCATCTTACCTGACTATGCTGGTCACTTTAGCCGTGCTCTCGCTCCCAACGGCCTGCAAGCCTCCCGTCAGCGATGATGACAGTTCGCGCGGCAGCGCGGTGAGTTCACGATTGGCGGCATCAACTCCGATGAATTCTCCTGATAGCGACGGGGCCATCTGGTCCGTTGGCGAAAGCGAAGCGCGTATCATTTATGGCCAGCCCGGTTCGTCGCCCTACCTTGCGCTCGCATGCGAAGGCGAAGGGCCCGATGCGCACATACGCATCACACGCTATGCCCCTGCCGATGAAGGAGCTGGCGCGCTGCTCGCACTGGTCGGCAATAGCCACGCTGCTCGCATTCCGGTCGACTCAACCTGGAACGGCAGGGCCTGGATCTGGGAGGGCACGATTTCTGCCCATGCGCCCAACCTGGAGGTGATAACAGGTCAGCGCGAAGCGACTGCAACTGTACCGGGCGCGGGCGAAATTACGCTTAATCCCAGCCATGCGCCCGCTCAATTGATCAGCGATTGCCGGGGCGAGGCTTCTCTGCTCGCTCAATGAGCATGTCACTGGTCAGAACCTGCGGGAGCACTTCACCCTCCTCCCCCGGCTCATACCACAAATAAAACGGCACACCGGCCGCACCATTGCGTGTCAGAAAGGTACTGATCTCCGCATCACGCCGGGTCCAGTCGCCAACCATGGGAACGACCCCCGCCGCCTCGAAAGCTTCCTTGGTGGCCTCACGCTCGATCGCCACCTGCTCGTTCACCTTGCAGGTAAGGCACCAATCGGCCGTAAACCAAAGGAATACCGGACTGCCATCTGCCCGCGCTGCCGCCAGCGCCTTTTCGCTGAAGGCCGTGGGCGAAAGGATCGATTGGGATGAATTCGATGCCTGCGCGTCATAGGTGTTGGGTAACGCAAGAACGGCAAAGGCCAGGAATGGCGCGGCGATCAGCGCGAATGAAAGGCCGGCCCCCTTCGCCTGACTTTGCCTGCGGCCATAGACCCAAAGCGCTATCACCAGGCCAAACAGCGCGATAAGCGCGATCAGAACAAACTGGTCGCCACCGAGGTGGTGGACGAGCCAGATGCGC
>DMWU01000051.1 GCA_003483125.1 Erythrobacter sp.
GCTGCATCTCGATCAATCATGTGCTCTGCCACGGCATTCCCGGTGAGAAGGTGCTGAAAGAAGGTGATATCCTCAACATCGACGTCACCCCGCTGCTCGATGGCTGGCATGGCGATACGAGCCGCATGTATTTTGCAGGCGAGCCGCCGCTCAAGGCAAAACGGCTGGTCGATGTGACTTATGAATGCCTGATGCTGGGGATCGAGGCTGCCCAGCCCGGTGCGAGGCTGGGCGATATTGGCGCGGCGATCGAGGCTCACGCAAGGCAATATCGCTATGGCGTGGTGCGCGAATTTTGCGGCCACGGGCTGGGGCGCCTTTTCCATGACGCGCCAGAGGTGGTCCATGCGGCGAAGGCTGGCACAGGGCCGGAACTGAAACCCGGCATGTTCTTCACCATCGAGCCGATGATCAATCTGGGCAAGCCATGGGCCAAGGTGCTGGGCGATGGCTGGACCGCGGTGACGCGCGACAAATCACTCAGCGCGCAATTCGAACACTCGATTGCAATTACCGAAACCGGGAATGAGATCTTTACGGCTAGCCCCAAGGGTCTGGATAAGCCGCCTTACAATTGAGGGCTGCAATTGGAGAAGGGCGCAGAGGTCGCCTTCCAAGGCATGCGCTTGCTTTAAAGCTGTTCGACCGAGTTTATCGATGCGCTATGAAATAGCACCTGCTCGGCATCGGTCGCGTACGCTGCTAGGACAGAGCTGCAGGCAAACCCCTTGTTCAGATCGAAATATAGAGTGACGAAGGCACGAGTTTCCAGCTCGTGCAAATTCACGAAATATTGCCCTTCGCCGACCTCACGCGCACGGTAGTCAAATCCTTGGCCCGACTGCCCTTTGAGAGGGCCATCAATCCATTCAAAGCCCAGCTTGCCGGCACTCATTTGGACAATCACCGCGCCCATTTCCGAATAAGTGTAATTCAGTCGCGTTCCATCGAGTGCGTTGGTCAGTTGATCGCCCATGTTTCCATTTCCCGTTCACGCATGACTTCAGCGATCTAAAACGTGGCATGACAAAATATGCAAAGCAAATGGCGCAATGTGGGTGGACAGCGGACATTCGCATTTTCTTACATAACTGCTCTCTGGCATAAATACGGCGCTCTTTGATTTTGTAGTGACGCCCGAACGCGCTGGCCTAAATCCAAATAGAGGAGAGGCTTCTTCCTTTTAGACAGTGTCGCATGTGTCACTTTCGTCAGGAAGTTGACAAAAAAGCTGAACAGATGGACCTAACCCTCGCGCGCGGCCCTGATCGCCGCACCGGCAGCAAAGGGCGTGATAGCCACCAATGCCAGGCTAATTGCGGCGGTGAAGCCGAGCGTAGCGATATCGCCGCGGGCCAGCGCTCCTGCTCCGAAAATCAGGATAGGGAGCGATAGAGGGATCAGAAGAAGGCCCGACAGTGCTGCTCCCGCAGCTCGCAGGCTGGCGGTGAGCGATGCAATCATCAGGCCCACGGCTGCAAGGCCGGGCGTGCCCGCGACCAGGCCCAGCAGGAGTAGCCGCAGCGGCTCTCCCTCGATCTTGAGCAGTGCTGCAGCAGGAAATGTCGCGAGCAAAAGTAGCGGCCCGAAACTGAGCCAATGGGCGACCATGCGCACAGCCATCATGGCTTCGTCGCTCACGCCGCGCAGGCGCAATTGGTCAAACGTGCCCAGTTCGATATCGCGCGCCACCAATCGCTCAAGCGGCAGGATCGCTGCCAGCAGCGCCGCGATCCACACAACTCCGCCGCCAGTCCGTGCCAGCATGTTTGGATCAGGCCCGACTGCGAAAGGATAAAGCATCGCGACAGCGACAAAGAACAGCAATGGCAGCGCAGCGCCTCCTCCTCCAGCGAAGGGGAAGAATTGCAACAGGTCGCGTCGGAGGAGGGCGCGCATCATTGTGCAAACTCCTCCAATGCCAGCCTCTGCAATCCCTCGATTGCGAGCGGCTGTAGCGAGGCAATGACGCAGAGCCCGCCGCCTGCGACATGTTCTTTGGTGAGCTGCTCAACCAAGCCGCGCGAAGCCTCGTCCAGCCCGCTCAATGGCTCATCGAGCAGCCAGATCGGTGCTTGCTGGCCCAGCAGGCGAGCAAGCGCCGCGCGCTTACGCTGGCCGGTCGAGAGATAGCGCACTGGCACATTTATCAGGTCGATGAGGTTGAGCCTTTGTGCGATCTCTCGCAGGTCTTGCGCGCCATCCAGCGCGGCCCAGAATTGCAGCGCCTTTGCCAATGGTAGCTCGGGATCAAGCGCGGGCCGTTCGTCCAGCAGGCCGATATCGCCATCATGCGAAACTTCGCCTGCAAATGGGGTGAGAAGCCCAGCCAGGATGCGCAACAGGCTCGTCTTGCCTACGCCGTTCGCGCCGGTGATATGCAGCGCTGTGCCGCTTTCGACATAAAGGTCCAGCCCGCGAAACAGCACGCGGTCGCCGCGGCGGCAGGCTAGGGTCTTTGCGGAAAGGCGCGCTTGCATGATTGCGAGCGTTAGGCGAAAGCTATTGCGCTAACAAGCAGATGCCCAAAGGAGAAGTGCATTGTCCGTACCCCAATTGACCGATGCAGAATGCGATGCGCTGCTCACTGCTCACCCTGAATGGTCGATCGCGCGAGAGGGATTGGCGATTGAGCGCAAGTTCCAATTTGCGAACTTCAGCGAGGCATGGGGTTTTATGAACCGCGTGGCTTTGCTGGCAGAGGCGCATGACCACCACCCCGAATGGTTCAATGTCTATAACCGCGTTGAAATCACGCTCACCACGCATGATGCGGGCGGCCTGTCGGAACGTGACGCGGTGATGGCGGCGGCGATTGACGCGCTACTCTAGAGGCTATTTGCCCAGCAGCGCCGCGCTTTCCTTATTCTTTTTGCGAACACGACCGGGCATCCAGCGCTTGGCAAAATTGAGCCTCTTGGCTGTTTTGCCCACGAGGTAATGCAAATCGTCGCCATGCACTGCATTCCACACCGTTTTTGCGACTTCTTCGACAGGGGTAATCTCAAGACCCGCTTCGATCACGCGGTCGCGCACAGGCTCGTTTGAACGACGATTACCGGTGCCATCGAGCAATGGCGTTTCGATAAAGCTTGGGCAGATAGAGCAGCTCTTGATGCCATCTGGCGTCCATTCCGCATCAAGGCTCTCTGCGATGCCGCGTACGGCAAACTTGGTCGCGCTGTAGACGCTCATGCCCGTGCCGCCGGTAATGCCGGCCGCGCTGGCGATATTGACCAGGCATGATCCCGGTGCGGTCTTCTGCAGATAGGGATAGGCAGCTTGGGCACCGTACAGGACGCCCTTGATATTGATATCGAGGCAGCGGTCGATCTCGTCCTGTTCAAGCTCGTGCAGCGGGCCACCCGTGCCGATTCCGGCATTATTGACCACTACGTCGATCCGGCCACCAGATGCAGTTGCGAAGGCAGCCAGCGCCTCATCCCATGCCTGGCGATCACGAACGTCGAGCTTGTGCGAATAGGAGTGACCGCCAGGTAAAAGCCCTTCCGTATCTTCCATGCCCTGGACATTGATGTCGCCCAGTCCAACGAACCATCCTTGTTCGGCAAAATGGCGCGCAATTGCTCGTCCGATGCCAGATCCGCCGCCAGAGATGAAGATTGCCTTACGCTCGCCCACTATACTCTCCCAATAAAACCCGCGCCCAAAAACTTGGCCACGCAGAGCGATAGCTCCACGCGGCCCGTTTGTCAGCTATTTACATTGGTGTCAGCTGCCGAGTGCCTCTACCAGGCCCTTCACATGTTCAGCCCCCTCGACGATTTCTGCGGTAGAAGGCTTCAATACATCGCCCAATGGTTCCGTACGGCCACCTAGGCAGCTCGCCAGGAAGTTTTCGGCGATGCCGAAGAAGGCGATGTTGTTATCCGGCTTTGCAAATCCATGCCCCTCATCCGGATAGAGCACATAGGTGACCGGAATGCCCGCTTCCTTCATCGCGCCAACAATCTGGTCACTTTCTGCCTGTTTCACGCGAGGGTCATTTGCGCCCTGTGCGATCAGCAGCGGCTTGGTGATCTGGTCTGCCTTGTAAAGCGGGCTAGCCGCTTTCAGCAGGGCAAGCCCCTCTTCAGTGTTGGGATCGCCCATCCGTTCATGGAAGATCTTCACCAATGGCGCCCAATATGGGGGGATCGTAGATAGCAATGTTTCAAGGTTTGAAGGCCCAACGATGTCGACGCCACAAGCGAAGGTTTCTGGCGTGAAGGTCAGGCCCGCCAGAGTCGCGTAACCGCCATATGAGCCGCCCATGATTGCGACCTGGTCCTTGCTAGTGATCCCTTGCTCGATGGCCCAGTTGGTCGCATCGATCAGGTCGTCATGCATCTTCAAGCCCCATTGCAGGTTTGCCGCATTGAGGAAGTCCTTGCCGAACCCTGTCGAACCGCGGAAGTTCGTCGACAGCACGGCATAGCCGCGATTGGCGAACATCTGATGGATTGAATTGAAACCATAGGTGTCGCGCGCCCAAGGCCCGCCGTGAACAAGCAATACCATCGGCACCGGCTTGTTAGGACGCCCGTTTGCATCACTATCACTGCCAATGGGCAGGGTCAGGTATGAGGGGAGCGTCAAACCGTCCCGGCTGGCAATTTCCACCGGATGCATGGGCTGGAGGGGTGCGCCCTCAAGCTCAGGTCGGGTGGTGTAGAATGGCGTTAGCGTCCCTGCCTCGCGATCATAGATATAGGTTGAGGTCGGGCTGGTCAGCGGCTCGTTCCAGACGATCCATGTCATGTCGTCATCAGTGCGGCTGGAAATGCCAAACTCGCCTTTAAACTGGGTTCCCAGCCATTCCAGCGATGCACCAAGATCGTCGTCGATCGCGGTCCACTCATTCTTGAGGTAGTTCACCGAATAGGCTTCGACCACGCCGGTTTTCGGATCGCGGATCGTTCCGCCAATGTCGGCCTTGTCATTCTCTGCGATAATGGTCTTTTCGCCGCTGGCGACATCTTCTGCGACCAGCGCCGCTGTATTGCGGCCACGGCTATCGAGCCAATAGAGGATTGAGCCGTCATTGGTGTAGCCAGCCGGGTTAGTGGTGAGCGAATCTTCCATCGCTGTGGTCGAGAATGGTTCCGCTTCGACTTTATTGTCAGCCACGCGGAAGTAATCGGTGCCACCTTCCG
Source organism: Erythrobacter sp. (assembly GCA_003483125.1). Taxonomy (GTDB): domain Bacteria; phylum Pseudomonadota; class Alphaproteobacteria; order Sphingomonadales; family Sphingomonadaceae; genus Erythrobacter. The sequence continues at coordinate 5,157 of DMWU01000051.1, forward strand.
CATTTTGCCTCAGCGCCATGCGCACGGTCAGCGTGTCATCCGCCATGAAACCAGCATAGCTTTCATTCTCGATCATCATGGTCATTTCGCCAGTGTTGAGATCAAGCAGGTGAACATCGTGAAACTGCGGGTTGCGATTGTTGAGGCCGATCAGCACATTGTCCCTGATGCTCTCGGACCCGCCTACGATCTGTACGCGAGTATTCTCAAATGGGGTCAGGTTGGTTTCCTTCCCGCTTGAGACGTTCACGCCATAAAGCAGGAAATTCTCATCGCCGCCTTTGTCCTGGATATAGAGCAGGCTTTGGCTGTCGGGAGCCCAAAAGTACTGGCGGATGGGGCGATCCGTTGCATCGGTCATTACCTTTGCCGATCCAGGATCACTTGCCGGAGCCATCCAAACATTCAAGACGCCGTCTTTCGGCGCGAGCCAGCTCAGCCATTTGCCGTCAGGGCTGATCCGGCCTGACGATCGCGAGGGATTTCCAAATAGTGCTTCGCGCGGGATCAGGGGGGCGGCTTCTTGGGGGTTTTGCATTGAAACTCCGTCTGTAGAGTGATGATCGGCAACCGCGGTGCTGGGGAGAGTCAGCGCGCTGGCTGCCAGAATGGCAGAGGCAAACCTCTGCAAAGGCTTGGATAGACTTGTCACGGGGGGTCCTTCTTTAAGTGTATTGCTAATATAATGCACATGAGCGGACTACATGCAAGTGCGCGGCAGTCCAGGGTCTAAAGCGCTGGATTATCGTAATAGTGCCAGGTGAAGATCGCCATCGCACCGCGATGCGGACTCCAACCCTCGGCTAATTTTCGTGCAAGCTTCTCGCTTGGTCGCTCTGCGAGCTCCAAAAGTCGTTTGATGCCCTCTTGCACTGCTAGGTCACCGGCGGGCCAGGTATCGGGCCGCCCCTCGGCAAAAAGCAGGTAGATTTCGGCCGACCAGCGACCGATACCCTTAAT
>DMWU01000052.1 GCA_003483125.1 Erythrobacter sp.
CCTGATCGAAACCAATCATGATTTGCTCGCCGCGCGCGCAGGGCGCCCACTCGAGATAGTGGCAGTAGCCGCGCGTGACCGATCAAGGGAACGGGGCATTGATCTGTCATCCTATGATTGGGTCGACGATCTGGATGCAATTGCCAGCCGAGACGATGTGGATGTCGTGGTTGAGCTTGTTGGCGGATCTGAAGGAACTGCGCTGTCGCTAGCCCAGGCGACCTTGGAGAATGGCAAGGCGCTCGTGACCGCTAACAAGGCGATGATCGCTCATCACGGAATCGCGCTCGCTACCGCCGCGGAGGCGAGGGGTGCAGCGCTAAAATTCGAGGCGGCAGTCGCGGGCGGGATACCCGTGGTAAAGGGATTGCGCGAAGGCACCTCTGCCAATGCGCTCGAGCGTATCTACGGCATACTCAACGGGACTTGTAACTATATCCTCTCGGCCATGGAGTCCTCAGGTGCAGGTTTCGATGAAACGCTGAAAGAGGCACAAAGACTTGGATATGCCGAAGCTGACCCTGGCTTCGATATCGAAGGGACCGACGCTGCGCATAAGCTTGCTATCCTGGCTGCAATCGGATTTGGCGCCAGGCTTGATTTTGACTCTGTTCGTGTCAGCGGGATCACGCGCATCCAGGCTGCCGATATTGCGCAGGCTGATGTGCTGGGTTTTGTCATCCGCTTGATCGCCATGGCCGATGTCGAACCAGGGGCTGATGGTAAACCGCATTTGTTACAGCGTGTGCGCCCGTGCCTCGTTTCCAAAGATCATCCGCTTGCGCCGGTCGATGGGCCGACAAATGCAGTAGTTGCCGAGGGTAATTTCTCTGGACGTTTGCTGTTTCAGGGTGCTGGTGCTGGCGAAGGTCCGACTGCCAGCGCAGTAGTTGCAGATCTTATCGATATTGCGCGTGACGAAGTTGGCGCGCCCTTCTCGATTCCCGTTGCGCAGCTTGCTGCCATGCCACCTGCAGAACCAGGCGATCGCATGGAGAGTACCTATCTTCGCTTTACCGTGGCAGACCGGCCGGGCGTGCTGGCCGAAATTACTGCCGCCATGCGCGACGCTGGTGTTTCAATCGAAAGCCTCATTCAGACGGCGCGCGCGGAAGAGGGCGGCGAGGTCTTGGTTGCTATGGTAACGCATGAAGGGCCAGAACAGTCAGTCGCCAGGGCACTCGAACTGCTTGAAGGCTCTGACAGCCTTACTGCACCACCGTTGGTTCTTCCGATCCTTCGGGCTTAGGCAACTCGGGAATTTCAAAGAGTTCGACATCGTCCTGGTTGAGTGGTGGTAGCCCTCTCGCAATTCGATCTGCGTCAGACCCCGACGGTGCCTTGGGCAAGGCTGTGACGTCGATTATGATCGCAGGCTCCCTTGGACAGGGAGGAATGAAGCACAGGCTCGATACCGTAGCCGGCACCTTGAATATGCCTGGCCCTGCAACGTCGGGCGGGCGCGGGTTGCCCATGTTCATCGTTTCTTCGGCATAGCGCGTCTGGGCGTCGTCATCGGGTAAGGTGCGAAACCGGTTTTGGTCGACCTTGCGCCGGCAAACTATGATCTCGCCTGACAAAATCGCTGCTTCCTGTTCGTCCGAACAGTCTTCAATTGGCGGCGGCGGACCATAGAGCTCACGCGCATCGGCTAAGACGTCTTCGCTAGTGACGGATTGTTCGCCACTGAAAGCACCATCCTGGGCTTTGGCCGCTCCTGATATGGTGGCCGATGCAAGCAAGAGTGCTATCACCAGATGATTCCTGGAATGGAAATGGACGATGCTCGACAATCACCACTCCTTTTGTCTAAGCGCCCATGCAATAAAGCTATCTCAACACTCACCGGGTGGGACTTAATTACCAATGAACACCGATATTCTGGCCAAGAAATCCAAGCCCGATAACGCCCTGGACCGGGTGCTGGTTCTTGAAATGGTGCGCGTCACAGAGGCCGCGGCTGTTGCTGCATCGCAATTGATCGGACGCGGCGACGAGAAAGCGGCCGATGCTGCTGCAGTCGAAGCCATGCGCCGCGCCTTTGACGATCTCTATATGGACGGAACGGTCGTGATAGGAGAGGGCGAACGGGATGAAGCGCCCATGCTTTATATCGGCGAGAAAGTAGGCGGCGCGCCTGGCAAAGGTCCCAAGATCGATATTGCGCTTGATCCGCTTGAAGGCACCACAATCACGGCAAAGGCAGGCCCCAACGCCTTGGCTGTGCTGGCCGCGGCGGAGCAGGGCCATCTCCTCAATGCGCCCGATGTCTATATGGACAAGCTGGCGGTCGGCCCCGGTTATCCCGATGGGATAATCGACCTTGCTAAGACACCGACCCAGAACGTGGAAGCGGTTGCCGCGGCCAAGGGGGTCAAACCATCCGAAATTATCGTCTGTGTCCTTGATCGTCCGCGTCATGCCGATTTAATTGCGGAACTACGCGGCATCGGTTGCGGCGTGGTCTTGATTGGCGATGGCGATGTGGCAGGCGTGATTGCCGTCACGGACGAGGAAACCACTATCGACATGTATATGGGCCAGGGTGGCGCGCCGGAGGGCGTGCTTGCTGCTGCTGCCCTGCGCTGTGTCGGCGGCCAGTTCAATGGCCGTTTGGTCTTCCGAAATGAAGATGAGAAGCGCCGTGCGCGGCAATGGGGCATTGAAGAGCTTGATCGTATCTATACGCGCGATGATCTTGCCAAGGGGGATTGCATCTTTGCGCCGACGGGCGTCACGTCAGGATCGCTACTTGATGGGGTCAAGAGGCTACGCGGCGGCAAGATGACGACGCACAGCGTTGTCATGCGGGCCTCAAGCGGTACCGTTAGATGGGTCAGGGGCGAACATCGCATCAGTTAACCGGAGCCTCCGGCGGGCCTTGGTTCGGTTCAAATGCTCCCCGTTGGGCAAAACGCCCTTCTATGCTCTGTTGCAATTGCGTGACTCTCGTCTAGGCGAGTGATGCAGCTGCATCGGAGATTCGTACCATGAAGATCATGTCCGGCAATTCAAACCTGCCGCTTGCCAGGGCCATTGCCGCCTATCTCGAAATGCCGCTTACCGATGCGAGCGTCAGGCGATTTGCCGACGAAGAGGTCTTTGTCGAAATTCACGAGAATGTACGCGGCGAGGACGTGTTCATTATCCAGCCGACAAGCTTCCCGGCAAACGACAATTTGATGGAATTGCTGATCTGCATCGATGCGCTCAAGCGTGCATCGGCCAAGAGAATCACGGCTGTTGTTCCCTATTTCGGATATGCCAGGCAAGACCGGAAGCCCGGCCCGCGCACTCCGATCTCAGCAAAATTGGTGGCTGACTTGATCACCCGAGCTGGAGCGGACCGTGTGTTGGCCGTCGATCTGCATGCCGGGCAGATCCAGGGCTTCTTCGATATTCCAACCGATAATCTCTATGCTGCACCTGTCATGGCTGCGGATATCCAGGCGCGCTATGGCGAACAGGATTTGATGGTCGTCTCACCCGATGTCGGGGGCGTTGTGCGCGCCCGCGCATTGGCTAAACGCCTCGACAATGCACCATTGGCAATCGTTGACAAGCGCCGGGATCGCCCTGGCGAGAGTGAAGTGATGAATATTATCGGCGACGTCACGGGCAGGCACTGCATCCTGATCGACGATATCGTCGATTCAGGGGGTACTCTGTGCAATGCCGCGGAAGCACTGCTCAACCAAGGCGCAGCTAGCGTCGCGGCATACATTACGCACGGCGTGCTCTCGGGGGGTGCGGTGGCGCGGGTAGATGGTTCCAAGCTGAAGGAGCTGGTGATTACGGATTCGATTAAGCCGACTGAAGCCGCCGAGGCATCTGACAGAATCCGCATCCTCACAATCGCTCCACTTATTGGTGAAGCGGTTCGGCGGATTGCTGATGAAAGCTCGGTTTCCAGCCTTTTCGATTGAACTTGGTTCTCGATATCCTTTGATAGGCAGGGCGGATATCGACTATCAGAAGAGACGATTACTGAAATTTCATTGCATATTTGCGAAACAGGACTTTTGTCATGAGAAACCCGGATGTTGTCCTCGCCAACCGCCTGGCCGATGCTGCCGGGGAAGTAATCGGACCCCTGTTTCGGGGTGAATGGAGCGAGGAGCAAAAGCTGGATCGGAGCTTTGTGACCGAGGCCGATCGCGCGGCCGAGGCCGCTATGCGCGCGATCATCGAGGCCGAGCGGCCGGAAGACGGAATACTTGGTGAAGAATTCGGCCAGCGCAATGAGGGCGCAGGCCGGCAATGGGTACTCGATCCGATTGACGGTACCACCAGCTTTATCGCCGGACGCCCGATTTTTGGCACATTGATTGCCTTGGTTCAGGATGGTTGGCCAATCCTCGGCGTCATCGACCAACCAATACTGAAAGAGCGCTGGGTTGGCGTCGTAGGCGAAGGCACGACGCTAAATGGCAAAGCTATCTGTTCGGCTCCTTGCCGAGAGCTTTCCTCCGCGGTGCTTGGCACTACTACCCCACATCAGTTTCAAGGAGCAGATGTCGATGCTTTCATGGGGGTCGCGAAATCGGTTGCTGAGCGCAAGATCATCTATGGCGGCGATTGCTATAATTACGCACTGGTCGCCTCCGGCCATGTCGACCTGGTCATCGAAGCGGGGCTCCAATTGCATGACTATGCCGCGCTGGTGCCCGTAGTTGAGGGCGCAGGCGGGATGATGAGCGATTGGCAGGGCAATCCACTTGATGCTGGAAGCGATGGCAGGGTTATCGCATTAGGCGATCCCGCCCGCCTCGAGGATGTGCTTGAGGCAATGGGCTAGCCCCCTTCAAAGCTTGCATTCTGGCCAGATTGCGCTAATTGCGCGCGTTTCAAAGACACGAATCAAGCATCCGGCCTGGCTGAAAGGGCTGCCAGGGCTGGTCGAGCGTGTCCCTGACCAAGGAGACGAAAATGCCCAAACTGAAGACTAAGAGCGGTGTGAAGAAACGCTTCAAGATCACCGCGAACGGCAAGATCAAGCATGGTGTGGCTGGCAAGCGTCACCGCCTGATCAGCCATAATGCGAAGTATATCCGCACCAACCGTGGCACTACTGTCCTGTCGGAAGCCGACACAAAGACAGTGAAGAAATGGGCCCCATACGGGCTCGATTGAGCGCGCTGGTTTAAGGAGAATTTGAAATGCCTCGCATCAAACGCGGCGTCACCACGCGCCAGAAGCACAAGCGACTACTAGACCAGGCCAAGGGCTATCGCGGTCGTCGCAAGAACACCATCCGCATCGCGCGGCAGGCAGTCGAAAAGGCTGGCCAGTACGCCTATCGTGATCGCAAGGTTAAGAAGCGCAATTTCCGTGCACTCTGGATCCAGCGCATAAATGCAGCTGTCCGCGCGGAAGGCCTTACCTATTCGCAGTTCATGTATGGCGCCAAGCTTGCCGGCATCGAACTCGACCGCAAAGCAATGGCCGACCTAGCCATGAACGAAGGCGCTGCCTTCAAGGCGGTTATTGCGGAAGCGAAAGCAGCCCTTCCGGCTTAAGGCCTGAACTGGCTGGCCAAATAGGGACGCCGCGGCATTCAGGCCTTGGCGCTCTAAGTACTTTTATATCAGCGCCAAGTTTGGCAATGCGCAGATGATGGGCATCATGGGGAAACAAGCCAAGCCGAATGCGGTTGTCGGCAGTCGCTTCTTTGCGCCTCCGGCAGAGTTCGACGGTTGCTTCACAACATTTTATCGACTGGAGCTGGATGTAGAGCGCGGCGGTGTAGTCAGTGACTACCTGCTGCCGGAATGGGCCAATATACGCTTTTTCTCGGGTGCCACGCCTTGGGGTCAGATCGAAGGCGGGTCAGTTGTGCAAGGCACCGATTTTACGGCGACCGGCCCCAGTTCGCATCCGACGAAATTCACTCTGGGCACATCAAGAATGTGGGGTGTCGGCTTCTTGCCACTTGGCTGGGCCCGCTTCTTCGATGTGGGCGCGGACAGCGCGGCCAATAACGCAGCGGATGGCCATTCGCACCCGGCGTTTCGCAAGTTCTCAAAACTTGCGAAGGTCTTGTGCGATTCGCAGGTCGATGAGGCGGAGCAGTTAGATTATCTGACACGCGAATTGCAGGCGCTGATGCGGCCTAATCGTGATGAAGACAGGATATTGCGCGTCCATCAATGTCTGTTGGACACGAAGCTTACCAGAGTTGCGGGCTTTGCCGAAGAGGCTGGGGTGAGCACGCGCACACTTGGAAGAATTTGCCGCCGCTATTTCGGCTTTCCCCCCAAGCTTCTTCTACGGCGCCAACGCTTTATTCGCAGCCTCGTTTCCTTTCTTCTTCATGCTGGTCGCAACTGGACCGAGGCGATGGACGAACACTATCACGACCAGGCGCAGTTCACGCGAGAGTTTCAGCAGTTCATGCGGATGAAGCCAAAGAAATATGCCGCGCTTGACCATCTTATCCTTTCGTCATTCATGGAAATGCGCTCGCGCGTTTGGGGCTCGCCAGTAGGAACATTGGATTCACCTAACTGATGCACGCAACGAGGCCGGAATTTCCAGGGCTTTCCAAGCCTGTTGTAAGGAATGTTTCTTCGCGCCAGCGGATGAATTCGCAGGCTGCTTCACGACATATTACCAAACGGCGGTGGAGGTTCCCGAGGGGGGGGAAGGTGCGCGACTACTTGCAGCCCGAATGGGGAATGATTCGTTTCTTTGCAGGTTCTAAGCCTTGGGCAAGCATTCTGAGGTATTCAGAATTACCACGACCAGGCGTAGTTCACGCGAGAGTTCCGGGAATTCATGACGATGAATCCCAGCGATTATGCCACCCTCGATCATCCGATATTGGAATCGCTGATGGAAGCGCGCGCCAAAATCAAGGGATCGCCGGCTACGACCCTGGATTCGCCCAACTGACTACTTCAAGTCGCGAAAGGTGCTTTGCCTTGTGCGCCATTTGGCGCTAGCGGAGCGCTTCCCAACGATGAAAATGACTCAATGGCTGATTTGAACCAACAAAAGCAAACGGCACTGGATGCAATCGCAGCCGCTGGTACGCTCGATGCGCTCGAGGAACAGCGGGTGGCAGCGCTTGGCAAGAAGGGCTGGGTTTCGCTCGCGCTGAAGACGCTGGGCCAGATGAGCCCCGAGGAGC
>DMWU01000017.1 GCA_003483125.1 Erythrobacter sp.
AGGTTGTCGATGGTCGAACCGGTTTTCTTCTGGAATCCGGCGGTCCCGAAGCTTGGAAAAACAAGATAACCGAGATTTACCAGTGGAGTACTGATGAACGTACAGGCTTCGTCAGGAATTCCCAGAAAGTCGTCGAGACGTATTATTCCTGGAAGCGCGTTCACGATGCGACGATTCAGGAATATTTAAGAGCGCTCGAAAGGAAAAGTGCATGAGTGAGCCACTTTCGCAGCACATCATACCAAAAATTGATTGGCTGCGCTCGATCCTTTCGACAAACAGGAATTTACTACTTTTCCTTGCCCTTATCCTGTTTGTCGGCGGCACAATGATCTCTGTGCAAAGCTTGGAACTCACGTGGAGCAAACTGCGATGGTCCGCCATTTTCACTCTCTTGTTTCTGCTCGTTCCGATCAGCTTGATCTACGGGGCTGTCAACATGATGGTCTTGGCGAGGAGTGCTGGCCTAAGACTCTCATTTGCGACCAGCCTGCGCATTTCTAGTTTTGCACAACTTGCAGAGTTTCTTCCCGTACCGGGCGGCGCAATAGTGCGTGGGGGTTTCATGATGCAGCATGGTGTTCAGGCGAAGTCCGCCTTTATGCATGTTGTAGTTAACGCACTTCTTTGGGTGCTATTGTCTGCCGCTGCCGCTGGGATCGCGATCTCCGCCTTCTCTCCCATTGGTTTCTTTCTCGTCACCCTAGGCGGAATCGGGGCTGCGGCATGTGCCATATGGATTTGGCGTGTGTCGCATATCGGCTTGGCCTTGGCGGCCTTCGGAGTGCGAATTTTCGGGCTACTACTCGTTGGATTAAGAGTATTTGCCGCATTTACCGCGCTAAATTTCTCGATGTCGCTATTGGGCGTCTATCCATTTGCATTTGCTTCGATCCTGGGCTCGGCTTCGTCTTTGGCGCCGGGGGGATTAGGGGTCAGCGAAGCACTATCCGCCGTGATAGCTACGGCTATCGAAGTTAGTCCCAGCGCCGCATTCCTGGCGGTGGGTATCGATCGGATCTGCGGTTTGGTTGTAAGCGGAATAGCGTCCGGCTTTTTCACGATAACTAAGACGCAAGGCGCGGCGGAAGACGCCTAGTTAGGACGCAGGATCTCTACGCGCTCTGCCTGCCATAAATATAGAAATCTGCGAATGAGGTGGAATCTTGATCATTCAGATCAAATGGGTGCCGGTTTGGGATCTTTTCCAAGAGTTCAAATTCAGAACGGTTCGCAGCAACCCAATCAGTGAAGCGTCTATGCCGAACATGAACTGAATCAGCGCTATCGTCGGTATTGCTCGAATAGATTATTACGAAACGGTCTGCCCTATCGAACAGTTGAGTGAGGTGTTCAGAGAATATCTGATCCTCAATTAGGTGATAAATAACGTCGAGTGATAGGGTCAGCTCTGCACGTTCATTGGTCACATCTTCCAAATGTAGAAATTGCAGATTCTCTTGATCAGCGAATTTCTCGCGGACCTGCTCAATAATCGTTCGAGAAACATCAACCCCGAGGTATTCTGGATAGTCGGCTAATGCCAGTTGCGCCCCGTCGCCACTGCCCAACTCCAAGACGCTTTGTACGCCATGCTTTTCAACAAATTGATTGAGCACCTCTGCCTTAAACCGGGCCAGTTGATTATATGATCCGGGACCAGAGTTTTTACCCTTGATGTAACGTTGTTCCCAATAGTTGGTGGAATCGAAGTCACGCTGCCCAATCTTGGCGAACTGCTTTGATCCGTAACGCGCCAACTCCCGTAAGATCGGCACTTTCTTGATGAAATTTTTCAAACGCTGCATCGGGAATTCCTACCACAGAATGGCCACTTGCGAAGGTACAAATCACCTCTGATCTTTGGCTGATTCACCTTAGGAAAAAATAATCTTTCCAAATTATTTACCAAACTTCGGTAGCGCGGCTTCGTAAAGAGGCAAGCTGCCTCAATGTAACGCAATATTTTAGCCTAGGGGGCTGGTAATGAGCGCATTTGGAAGGAAGAACGGAGCCACAGGCATGAAGCCCGGAGCTCGTCCGTCCTTTGGTGTAGCCAAGCCATTGAAGGCGGGGCAAAAGGCCGCGTCTTCCAATGAGGTATCTGAAGGCGGCGAACAATTCCCACCCATCCCGGAAGACAGTGAGGCCGCTCCAGCCGCACCCGCCAATCACGCACCATCTGGCAAGAGCCAGGACGATGCTATGAGCCGCCTGGCTGATCGTGCGAATATGGTTCACGAGGAAGCTGGCGTTGGCGGTTTTGAAGCTAGCATTCACAAAATCAAGGAACAGGTGCTTCCGCGCTTGCTCGAACGCGTCGACCCAGAGGCCGCAGCTTCTCTTACCAAGGATGAGCTCTCGGAAGAATTCCGCCCAATCATCATGGAAGTGCTGGCCGAGCTGAAGGTTACCCTGAACCGCCGCGAACAATTTGCGTTGGAAAAGGTTCTTATTGATGAGCTTTTGGGCTTCGGCCCGCTGGAGGAGCTCCTTAATGATCCTGATGTTTCGGACATCATGGTGAACGGCCCCCAGCAGACCTATATCGAAAAAAACGGCAAGCTGATGATCGCGCCGATCCAGTTCCGCGACGAACAGCATCTGTTCCAGATCGCGCAACGGATTGTGAACCAGGTGGGTCGCCGTGTCGACCAAACCACTCCATTGGCCGACGCCCGTTTGAAGGACGGCAGCCGTGTTAACGTAATTGTGCCTCCGCTGAGCCTCAAAGGCACAGCGATCTCAATTCGTAAGTTCTCCGAAAAGCCGATCACTCTCGACATGCTCAAGGACTTTGGTTCGATGAGCGAGAAGATGTGTACTGCGTTGAAGATCGCCGGTGCATGCCGGATGAACATCGTCATTTCGGGCGGTACGGGCTCGGGTAAAACCACGATGCTCAACGCATTATCCAAGATGATTGATCCAGGCGAACGCGTCTTGACGATTGAGGACGCGGCCGAGCTTCGCCTGCAGCAGCCCCACTGGTTGCCACTGGAAACGCGCCCGCCAAACCTTGAAGGCCAGGGTGCGATTACCATTGGCGACCTGGTTAAGAACGCCCTGCGTATGCGCCCGGACCGCATTATCCTAGGCGAAATTCGTGGTGCCGAATGTTTCGACCTTCTGGCAGCCATGAACACCGGCCACGATGGATCGATGTGTACGCTTCACGCCAACAGTCCGCGCGAATGCCTGGGCCGTATGGAAAACATGATCCTGATGGGCGACATCAAAATACCGAAGGAAGCAATTTCACGCCAGATCGCTGAATCGGTTGACTTGATCGTACAGGTCAAGCGTCTGCGCGACGGCTCGCGTCGTACGACCAACATTACCGAGGTAATCGGTATGGAAGGCGAAGTGATCGTGACCCAGGAGCTGTTCAAGTTCGAATATCTGGACGAGAGCGAAGACGGCAAGATCCTCGGCGAATTCCGTAGCCAGGGTCTACGTCCCTACACGCTGGAAAAGGCGCGGCAGTTCGGCTTTGACCAGGCTTATCTCGAGGCTTGTCTCTAAAGCTGTTCGGCAATCACTTGAGGTAAGGAGAGCGCCAGCAACCCTCCGCCGATGATCATGCAAGCAAGGAAAATTGCGGTCCAGGGCATCCACCCTACCCTCTCAAGTCGCTTGCGCTTCATCCTAACCCTATCAGCCACCAAGGCGATAATGGCGAGCAGCAGGAAGGCCGCTCCGGTAAGGGCAAGCAGGTCCGCCTCGCTAGCAAAGATAAACGATGGGAGTGATTCCATTGGCGCTATATGGGTGCATCAAATGGTCATCGCAATGCGCGCCTTCCACCGCCATTGACTTGCAAATCTTCATCAAATCGCGCCTAATATCGCCACGAGTTAAGAGGAAGCTGGAATGATTCGCAAAAGCCTGATCGTCGCGGCCATTGCCGCAATGAGCCTAGCCGCTTCGGCCTGCAACACGGTCCGCGGCATGGCGGATGATCTGAAATCGGCAGCTGACGCGGTCGACGAAGAAACCTGAGCCTAGGCCTCGCCTAACCTGCACGATAGACCAGCATGATATTGTTGGCCGGCATCGTGTAGCGCGCTGTCCGGTATAGCTCGTGTAGGGCCGCAAGCGCATCAATATCCGCGGTGTCACGCAGACCCCAGCGGGGATTGCGCGCCTTTAGCCAATCGTCGAAGGACAGATTGGAGGAGGCGGTCTCTACGTTTTGTTCGAAGTAGGGGCCATACAGGATCAAAGGTGCGCCCGCCCTCAAGAGACGCCCTGCCCCAGCAAAGAGGCCCTGGGCGGCCTCCCACGGGCTGATGTGCACCATGTTGATGCACAGCATTGCATCGGCTTTCTCCACGGGCCAAGAACTTGAAGTCGCATCAATCGCCATGGGTTCGCGCAAGTTTGCGCCTCGATACTCATTACGCCATGCGGCAATCGACGCGAGCGCATCAGGATCGGGATCGCTTGGCTGCCAATCAATGTTGGGGAAACGCGAGGCGAGATAAAACCCGTGCTCGCCAGTGCCGCTGGCGATTTCAAGCAGAAGGCCCGAATTCGGCAGTTCGCTTTGCAACACTTCAGCAATCGGTTCACGATTGCGCTCAGTCGCCGGTGCCTGCTGCTTCATGAATGCAATCTCAATTGACCTGCCTGTCGCGGCCTTCCCAATAAGGTTTGCGCAGTTCACGGCGCAGGATCTTGCCGGAAGGATTGCGAGGCATTTCAGGGATCACATCTACGCTCTTGGGTGCCTTGAAGGCAGCCACCCGCTCACGCGCCCAGGCAATCACATCGAATTCGTCGACTTCCATTCCCGGTTTTGGAACGACGATGGCCTTCACCTCTTCGCCCCATCGCTCGCTCGGAATACCGATAACTGCCACTTCGGCAATGGCCGGATGGCCATAGATCGCACTTTCAACCTCGGCCGGATAGACATTCTCCCCGCCAGAGATGATCATATCCTTTATGCGGTCCTGGATGTAGATATAACCATCTTCATCCATGAACGCGGCATCGCCAGTGTGCAGCCAGCCATTCTCATCAATCGTCTTGGCCGTGGCCTCTGGTAGCCTCCAATAACCGGCGGTATTGGATGGTGAACGAACAGCGACTTCGCCAATCACACGGCGCGGCACTTCGTTCCCTTCTGGATCAAGAATTCCAATTTCGGCGCCGGGAACAGCCTTGCCTGCCGACCGCATGCGCTCATTGCCCTC
>DMWU01000298.1 GCA_003483125.1 Erythrobacter sp.
CGCTGGGGTTGCGGGTCCATGAAGCTATCGTGGGCCGGAGAATCAGGGCGCGCTGCGCGGGATCGTTGCCTCTGCCAGGATAAGCGAGAAGCGCCCTTCATCGTCGGTCCAGCGTGCCACCGGCGTCCAGCTACCGGCAAGCAACAGGGTGCTGCTGGTCCGTGGGTCGAACTTATGGCTGTTTTCCGTGTGGATCGTCTCACCCTTGCGCATGCTGAATTGCGAGCCTGCCACGGTGAAGGTGATGTCTTCTTCTGCAACCAAGTGCATCTCGATCCGCGCATATTCATCGATCCAGCGCGCCTCATGCCGCAATTGGTCGACCGGGATATCTGCATCAAGCTCGCGATTGATCCGATGGACAAGATTGAGGTTGAACTCTGCAGTCACACCCTCAGCATCGTCATAAGCAGCCTCCAGCACAGCCTTATCCTTGATCAGGTCCATGCCGATCAACAGCAATGCGCCTTCACCCAAAGTGGCACGCATGGTGCGCAGCAAGTCCACCGATGTACGCGCCACCATATTGCCAATAGTCGATCCCGGGAAGAAGCCTAGCTTGGGGAGGTCAGCTGCCTCCGCAGGAAGCTCAACCCTGCGCATAAAGTCCGATTCTACCGGAATAACGGGAAGGCCGGGGAACTTGGCTGCAAGATCATCAGCCGCAGCACGCAGGAACTCGCCTGAAATATCCAACGGCACATAGGCAGCAGGACTAATCGCACGCAGCAGGAGCGGCGTCTTGAGCGAACTTCCCGAGCCAAATTCCACGACTGCCCTACCCTTGCCAATCTTCTCGGCAAATTCATCTGCTTTCGTTTCTAGTATCTCGGTCTCAGCGCGCGTCGGATAATATTCGGGAAGCGCAGTTATCCGCTCGAACAGTTCCGATCCGGCGGAATCATAAAGCCAGCGGGCAGGTATGGCTTTCTGCGCCTCGCCCAGGCCCTTCAGCACATCTGCCCGAAATGCCAGATCCACACCATCTTCATCGAGGTTGACGAGCGCAATGCCCTTGCGGTTGCTCATGGAAGATCCTTCGCCAGCCTGAGGCCGGTAAATTGCCACCGCTGATGGGGGTAGAAGAAATTGCGATAAGATGCGCGTGAATGGCCGCGCACCGTGGCGCAACTGGCGCCCTTCAGCACAAACTGACCGCTCATGAACTTGCCGTTATACTCACCGACCGCGCCAGCAGCTGGTTTGAAGCGCGGGTAAGGTAGGTAGGCAGAGCGCGTAAACTGCCAGCAATCACCAAACATTGCGGTACTTCCTCGCGGCATGGGAGGGGCGGCCTCATCCAGCTGGTTGCCTCCAGCGGCATCCTCGGCTTGCGCAATCGCCTCCCACTCGAATTCGGTGGGTAGCCTTGCGCCGGCCCAGGTCGAATAAGCATCCGCCTCGAAATAGGAGATGTGCGTTACCGGCGCATCGGGATCACGGCATTGCCAGCCCTGGTGGGTGAAGTATTCCTGATCATGCCAATAGTACGGTGCCGTGACGCCTTGTGAATTGACCCATGCCCAACCGTCAGAAAGCCAAAGGCGCGGGTCGGAATAACCGCCATCATCAACGAATTCCTGCCATTCGGCATTGGTCACCAGCCTGCTCGCCAGCGCAAATGGTTCCAGCAGCACGCGATGTTGCGGCCCTTCATTGTCGAAGGCAAATCCTAAGCCGGAGTGCCCGATCATCGCTGCCCCGCCAGGATGCTCGCGCCACTCAAGATCAGGCGCCTGTGCCTTGTCTGGCGCCCCTTCCCACATGGCCGGTCCGATTGGGTTCTGGAACAGGGCGTGCTTGATATCCGTCAGCAGCAATTCCTGGTGCTGTTCCTCATGCGCAATTGCCAAGGCAATCGAATCAGCCAGCTTTGGATCATCGAGCAGCGGAGTGATCGCGTCATCCACATGGTCGCGCCATGCTATGATTTCGTCCAAGCGAGGCCGCGAAAGCATGCCGCGAGCGAAGCGTGCGATACGCTGTCCTTCGGCCTCGTAATAGGAGTTGAACAGGAACGGCCAATCCGCATTGAACAGGCTGTATCCGGCGAGGTGATCACGTAACAGGAAGGTTTCCCAGAACCACGTCGTATGCGCGAGGTGCCATTTGGCGGGAGAAGCGTCCTCCATCGACTGGATCGTTGCGTCCGCATCGGTAAGCGAGGCAACGAGCTTCACGCTCATCGCCCTGGTCTTTTGGAAATGATCTGCCAGCTCGCCCTGCGAATCTCCAGACGGGCTGACGCCTTGATTGGACACGGAATTCTCCTGCTCTGTCCGGTCCCCCGCGCGCCTATATGAGCGATAGGGCAGGTTTTTTAAAGGCGTGAGGCATGCCTTTCCGTCGTAATATTATTACGCGGCGCGTTTGTTGCGCTGGTTGTCTTCAGGCTGCGTCAGCTTGATGCTCTGCCGATTCCTGGTTGATCATCTCTGCCAGAAGGAACGCCAATTCGATCGATTGAGCTGCATTGAGGCGCGGATCGCAATGCGTGTGATAGCGATCACCCAGCGTATCGTCGGTGATGGCTACGGCACCGCCAACGCATTCGGTCACATCCTGCCCGGTCATCTCGATATGTATACCGCCAGCATGTGCGCCCTCTGCGCGATGAACCGCGAAGAAGCTCTTCACCTCGCTCAGAATTCGATCAAAAGGCCGGGTCTTGTATCCGCTATCCGACTTGATCACGTTTCCGTGCATCGGGTCGCAGCTCCAGACTATGGGATGGCCTTCGCGCTTAACTGCACGGAGCAGTGCAGGCAGCCCTTCCTCCACTTTGTTGTGGCCGAAGCGGCTGATCAGTGTAATCCGCCCTGCCTCGCGCGCCGGATTGAGCGTGTCGAGCAACCTCAGCAACTCGTCAGGATCAAGGCTGGGGCCGCATTTCATACCCAGCGGATTACCGATGCCCCGCGCAAATTCGATATGCGCCGATCCATCGAAGCGAGTGCGATCGCCGATCCACAGCATATGAGCACTGGTAGCGTACCAATCGCCAGTCAAAGAATCCTGCCGGGTCAGAGCCTGCTCATAGGGAAGCAGCAGCCCTTCATGGCTGGTGTAGAAGCTTGTCTTTTCGAGCTGCGGAAGGGTTTGCGGATTAACGCCACAAGCTTCCATAAAGTCGAGCGCCTCGCCAATTCGGTCGGCCATTTGACCGAACTTTTCTGCCCATGGAGTGCGTCCCATGAAATCCAGCGTCCATTGGTGGACTTGGCGCAGATTCGCGTAACCGCCGCCTGCGAAGGCGCGAAGCAGGTTCAGTGTAGCGGCCGCCTGCGAATAGGCCTTTACCATGCGCATCGGATCATTGCGGCGAGCAACAGGATCGAAATCGATGCCGTTGATATTGTCACCGAAATAGCTGGGGAGCGTCACATCGCCCTTGGTCTCGGTTGGCGCAGAGCGCGGCTTGGCGAATTGACCTGCCATGCGCCCAACCTTCACGACCGGCTGCTTGCTGGCAAAGGTGAGTACGACTGCCATCTGCAGCAAAACGCGGAATGTGTCGCGAATATTGTTGGGGTGGAATTCGGCAAAACTCTCGGCACAATCGCCACCTTGCAAGAGAAAGCCTCGTCCCTCCGCAACTCCGGCCAGTTCAGCCTTTAGCGCGCGCGCCTCACCCGCAAAGACAAGCGGCGGATAGGCTGCGAGCGTTTCCTCAGCGGCCTTCAACTCGCCTGCATCTTCATAGTGCGGGAGATGCCGCGCTTCGAAGTTTTTCCAGCCTTCAGGGTTCCAATTATGCGCCACAATAATTCTCTAATCTTTTCAATCGGAGCGCGCGACTACACGCTCCACATTAGAATTGCAAAGCGAGAGATCACTTCGCAACAACAATATTTCACTGGCGCGCTGATACATCAGCTTCAGCGACCAATGATTTCAGGCCCTTGCATTGGCCGCATCGGCCGCACTGCACCGATAGTGGCCAGTTCCTGACCTTCGGGAATAACTGCCAATCGCCAACCGGGTCGTGCCCCCAGATAACGCTTTGCAAGTCCAACCATGTTTTCAGGAGTGGCCCTTGTATAGTCGTTCAACAGGCTGCGTACCAGGTTGATACGACGAGGGTCATTGCTCGCCCCTTCCAAATGATAAAGCCAGAACTGGTTGCCGGTAGATGCACGGCTGATCAACTGGCGCAGTGGCTCGGTCACGCGCGCCAACTCGTCCTCTGTAGGGGGAGCGATTGCAAGCTCCTTTGCGATACGCTCTGCCTCAGCGAAGAGTGTTGGCACATCCCCGGGCTGCAGCTGCGCAATCGCCATAATAGTTCCGCCGCTGGGCAGGTCTGTCGGCCAGTCCGAAACCACTTGCGGTGCATAGCTGGCCCCTGCTCGTTCGCGCATCGCCTCAAGTAACCTGTTATTGAATATCTGCGTCAGGATTTCGAGTTGGCGCGATTCCCGCAGGTCTGCAACGCCGCCGCCGCTAGGCCATGCAACCACTGCCGCAGCCTGGTTGGCATCGCCACGATGGGTCAGCACCTGTGTTTCGACAGAGGCCGCCGGGAAGCTTGGCACTCTTGTTTCAACCTCTGGTGGCAGCTTTTCGCGTACTGGAAGCGCGCCAAACGTACGCCGCATCGCTTCAAGGGTTTCAGCGCGATCAAACTCGCCGAAAATCAAAACCTCGATAGGGCCCTGCCTCAAGAGCGGCTCCCAGACACCACGGAAACCCTCAGGTGTGGCAAGCTCCATCGTTGCGGGATCAGGCGTGGAGAAGCGCGGATCACGGTCCTTCAAGAAGAATTCCAGGTCACGACTGAGTATCCCGCCCGGGCTGGTCGAAAAAGTATCATAGGCAAGGCCAGCGGCAGCCTTGGCGCGCAATACGGGATTGGCATCCCAACGCGGCATGCCCAGCTTTGCCGCGAACAAATATAGCTGGTCTGCGACATCTTCCGCACGCGTCTGCGCAGCAAAAGTGAACACTGCATCTTCAATGCCAAACTGGAAGCCCAGCTTACGACCAGTCGCTAGTCGGTCGAGTTCTTCCTGTCCCAGCTCGCCCAATCCGGAACCGACCAATGCAGTATCTGCCAGGAAAACGTAGGGAGCGTCTTCGGGTTCAAAAGCGCGGTAACCTGCACCAAAGCGAACCTTGACGGTAACCCGTCCCGGCTCTGCATTGTTGGACCATAACAGCACCTTAACCCCATTGGCGAAATCCACTTGCTCGACACCAAGCAAACCAATCGCTCTTTCACCGATTATTTCGCCCGGCTCTCCAACCGGAGGCAGTTCATCAAAGGAGATCGTCTTCGCAGCCAACCGCGCCGAAGGATCAGCTTCAACCGGTGTTTCAAATGCCAGCCGCAGGTCTTGCTGCGATGCCCCTTCGGCATCAGGCGTGACAAACACTGCCCGGATCACACTACCTTCGAACAATGCTCTTGTTCGCGCGAGAAACTCTTCGGGATTGAAGCGGTGGTTCATGTTACGAAATACGCTCAACACAACTTCGGGCGCAGCAACCGTTTCGCGGATATCGACGGCATCGATCAGTGTATCGGCCAGCTTCGCACCCGCCTGTACGCTGCGTTGCTCAACCTCGCTGGCGAAGATCACATCGAACTCTGCCACTTCGCGGTCAATTTCTTCTTGGGTCGGCGCATATTGCAGCGCGTCCGCTATAACACTTCGCACATCCTTGAGAGCGGCCTGCCAATCGCTATTGAGCGGCGCAAA
>DMWU01000080.1 GCA_003483125.1 Erythrobacter sp.
CGGGCGACCGGGTCAGCCAGGGCCAGCATATTGGCAATATCGGCTCCAGCGGCAGGGCTACGGGCCCGCATCTTCATTGGGGCATCAAGTGGAACAATGCGCGGCTTGATCCGCTGTTGTTTGTGCCCCCACAAGATTAGGCGCAAAAGCAGCCCGCGCATTAAAAGAGGCGCCTGAGTTTCCCCGGCGCCTCATCAAATTTTTTGGCTTTCGCAAACCGAAAGCGATCAGGCAGCGGTGCTGGCCTTCTTCAGTTCGCGCTTTACCTTGCGCGCATTGTCAGAAAGCAGCTCGTCCTTGGTCTTGAGCAGCCAATTGTCGAGGCCACCAACATGCTCGACCGAACGCAGTGCATGCGTCGAAACGCGAAACTTGAAGCTACGATCCAGCTTTTCGCTCATCAGCGTGACCTTCTGCAGGTTAGGCAGAAAGACGCGCTTGGTCTTGTTGTTGGCATGGCTCACATTGTTGCCTACCTGGCGGCCCTTGCCGGTCAGTTCGCAAATACGCGACATGATATCTCTCATTCGTTTACAGTTGCGGGGTCGAGGCGAATCACTGGCCTGAAAAAGTGGCCGGAAACACCCAGTCATCCCGGAAAGCGGCGCGCATAGCGGCGGGACCCTAAATCGTCAAGTATATCATCGGGCCGAGTTGCACCTGTTAGCACGCGCGGCTAGCGCATCCCAATGACCCGCCAAGGAAACAAATGGCCCACCCCTGATGCAATGCAAAGGGCGCTGGATGCCGCACGCCAGGCTGCGGTTCATGGCGAGGTGCCGATCGGCGCAGTTGTTGTGCGCGGGGACGAGGTGCTGGCTGTCGCTGCGAATCGCACACGCCAGCCTCCAGATCCTACCGGTCACGCAGAGATCATTGCCCTGCGCGAAGCAGCGGGGAAGATTGGCAGCGAACGGCTGATCGATTGCGATCTCTATGTCACGCTTGAGCCATGTGCTATGTGTGCAGGCGCGATCAGCCATGCGCGGATTGCACGGCTCTATTATGCTGCGCCGGATCCGAAAGGAGGTGCCGTTGATCATGGCGCTCGCGTGTTCGAGCGCCCCCAATGTCTTCACAAGCCGGAAGTCTATTCAGGAATGGGCGAAAGCGAAGCGGCAGAGCTGTTGCAGGGTTTCTTTAGAGAACGCAGATAGCGGAGTTTCATCAACCAGAGCTAAACCTCTCACAGCGGGGTAAAATCTAACCCAATATCTGCCGCTGGCGCGCTTTGGGTAAGGCGACCTACCGAGACATAATTTACCCCGCTTGCTGCCTTGGCCGCGATAGTATCGAGATTGATGCCTCCCGATGCCTCCGTCGGCACGCGGCCCGTCACGACTGCCACCGCCTCCCGCAAGGTTTCGGGCGACATGTTGTCGAGCAAAAGGTGATGCGCGCCGGCTTCTAAAGCTGGTTCGATCTGGTCGATCCGGTCGACCTCGCAAATGATGTGCTCGACGCCAGCATCGCGCGCTCGGCGCACTGCCTCGCTGACACTGCCCGCAACGAGAACATGGTTATCCTTGATCATCGCCGCATCCCACAGCCCCATGCGATGGTTCTGTGCCCCACCCATACGGATGGCGTACTTCTCGAGCATCCGTAGTCCGGGGATTGTCTTGCGCGTATCGAGCAGGACGCAATCGGTATCGCCCATGGCGCGCACATATTCGCGCGTCATCGCCGCAATGCCGGAGAGGTGCTGCACGGTGTTGAGCGCGCTGCGCTCTGCCGTCAGCATGGCGCGGGCATTGCCGCTCAACCGCATCAGCTCGGTGCCCGGAGAGACTTCAGCACCCTCTTCGACAAGCATTTCGATCTTCATCTGCGGATCGAGCGCGCGGAAGAATGCTTCGGCGACAGGTAGCCCCGCCACCACTATGCCATCACGACTGTCCATGACGCCGGAAAACTCTGCATCAGCCGGGATCACGCTTTCCGATGTGACGTCATGCCCGCCACCGGGCAGCCCCTCGCCCAAATCTTCGGCAAGGGTGGCGCGCACAAAGCTATCTAGATCGAAGCCCTGAAGGGCGAATGGGCTAATGGACAAAGCGCGCCACCACGTCACGGTAGGAACGGCTTACCTTCACCTCGGTCCCGCTATCGAGCACGAGAAAGCATTCGCCATTTGTATGCGGGCGAACCTGCCGGACCTGGCCAAGATTGACGATAGTCGAACGGTGCACGCGCTGGAACTTGCGCGGGTCGAGCCTGCGCTCAAGATCCTTCATCGTTTCGCGCAGGATTAGCGAATTGTCGCCGGTATAGATGCACATGTAATCGCCCGCGGCTTCGATGTGCTCAATTGTATCCACTTCCACGCGGAATATTTGGCCGCGATCCTTTACGTTGATCAGCTTCTCAAAGCGCTCGCCGCTTTCGGTGCCATCACCTGTAAGCTCATGCATCTTCTCCGGCGCGACCTCGGCTAGCACGCCTTTGAGTTTCTCTGCTTCTTCCGAAGACTTCTTCTCTGCCAGCCTCTTGCGGACGCGTTCAATAGTATCGGCCAGCTTGTCCTCATCGACTGGTTTCATCAGGTAATTGACTGCATTCGCCTGAAAGGCGCGGATTGCATGCTCTTCATAAGCGGTGACGAATACAAATAGCGGTGGTTCAATTTCCATCACGCCTTTGACCACGCTGAAACCGTCAAACCCCGGCATCTGGATGTCCAGGAAGACCAGATCGGGTTTCTCGGTCTTGATCTTGCGGATCGCCTCGCGCCCATTGGCGCAGGTGCCGATGATTTCGACATCCTCAAACGGCTCGAGCCGCAGTTGCAGGCCTTGGATGGCCAATTTCTCATCATCGACCAAAATGGTGCGAATAGTCATGCTTCAGATCCAATTTTCTGTCCTTCACCATAGCCTGGCGTTGGACTGGGGGGTTGTTCAGCGCTGTTCAGTGCAGCTTTCTTGCTATCTTTCGGTGCGCGCTCAAAGGGAATTTCGATGAATACTGTAAATCCACCGCCGGGTGTTGATCGAGTTTCGAACAGATGGTTATCGCCATAGGCTTGGCGCAGGCGGCTGCGAATATTGACAAGCCCCACGCCGGTAGAGACCGTATTGCTGCCATCTCCGATGCTGAGGTCGAGCAGCTTGCCCTGCATGGGAACCTTTAGGCCCGGCCCGCTATCTTCGACCGAAACGCGCAAGCGCTTGCCAACCACTCGCGCGGTCAAGGTGATTCGCGCGCCTTCCTCTTGCGGCGAGACGGCATATTTGATCGCATTCTCGATCAGTGGCTGGAGGAGCATGGAAGGCAGCATTGCTTCCATTGCCTTGTCCTCAATCTCGAAATGTGTCCTGAGCCTGTTCTCAAAGCGCATGCGCTCAATATCGAGGTAAAGCTGCAGCGTTTCCACTTCTTGCGCCAAGGTAACTTGTGCGCCGGGTTCGGCAATCAGCGTGTGGCGCAGGAACGCGGATAGCCGGGTCAGCATGGCATTGGCTGGCTCTGTCTGTTTCAGCAGCACTAGGGTGCTGATCGAATTGAGCGTGTTGAAAAGGAAGTGCGGGTTGAGCTGGTAACGAAGCATGGCGAGCTGTGCGCTGGTGGCCTGCGCTTCCAGGCGGGTAAGCCTGTCAGCCTGTTCTTCCACCGTGAGGAAGTAGTTGATGGCGTAATAGAGCGCGCTCCATCCGCCCAGCAGGGTGAGCGGGATATAGCTGAGGCCGATAAAGCGTTGGGCAAAGGTCGTCTCGCGCGTGCCAGCGTAGTAAACGCCCTGCACCCAGGCATCGATGGTGGCATGGACGACCACTGCCGCCAACAGGACGAGTACAGTCACGCCCCAGGCCACAACCGGCCTCTCGCTAATCAGGCGGCGGTAGATCACCGAAAGGATCAGGCTGATGGAGAACCCGATGATGGTGGTGACCAATATGACCACCAAGAGGTCGAATGGCTGCCCATTGGCCAATGCCGATAATGCGCGCAGCAGGAATGCCGCCCCCCAGCCCGCAAATTGGAGGTTCCAGAACGCCCGATTCTTGTTCGCGAAGAATGGCGAGGGCTTGAAAGGCAAAACAGCCATATTGCCTACTCTTAGCCGATTTGTGCTTGCAGGTGCAGTTTGTTTTGCCTGAGCTTGTCGTGCGCGCTACACTTCCTGCCTGAGGAGAGAGAATCATGGACGCACCTACAACCCATCCCGACGAAGGCGAGCGCGCCACATTCAAGGCGATGACAGAAGGCTCGGCCGAAGATTGGGCCATTATTGGCAGCCATTATCGCAGCTTTGCCAAGGGCGTTGCCGACCGGGTGCTGGACCATCTCAGGTTGCTGGATGGCGATTTCGGCGGCTTTCCTGTGGATCGGCTCGAACACTCGCTACAAACCGCCACGCGTGCGCATCGTGACGGGCGCGACGAGAGATATGTCGTAATGGCCCTCCTCCACGATATTGGCGACACGCTGGGAACATATAACCATCCCGATGTTGCGGCCGCGATCATCAAGCCCTTCGTTTCGGAAGAAGATCACTGGATTTGCGAAAAGCACGGGGCGTTTCAGGGCTACTTCTATTTCCATCATGTCGGAATGGACCGGAATATTCGCGAGCAGTATCGCGGTCATCCATATTTCGAGGCCTGTGCCGAATTCTGCGAGAAGTATGATCAGTCTGCGTTCGACCCCAATTACGATTCAGCACCGCTCGACTTCTTTGAGCCGATGGTGCGGCGTGTGATGGAGCGGCCTATCAACTCAATGTACGCTTCAGTTGCGGATGAGTAGGCGAGCCTAGTCAGCCTCAATCTCACGGACGAAATGCTGTCGCCAATTGGCAGGGCCGTCGCCAGCCCATGATTGCTGCATGCGTTCAATTTCGGCTGCGATTTGCTCAACGCGTTCATCCCAGCCCTCATGCGTGCGCTTGCGAAATATACCGCCCGAATGACGCGGGCCCCATCTCTGCATGAATCGTAGTGCGGAAGCGGGATCATAACCCGCGTTGGCCAGTAACCACGGCATCAGTCGATCGGCCTCGCGCTCGGTGGCGCGGATATTCTTCCGCTTTCGCCCCTCTTTATCCAGCCAGATTCGATGCCCTAGTATGTTGTGTGCCAGTTCATGCGCTATCGCAGCTGCAAATTCGCCTTCAGGATAGCCATAGCCGGGGAAGTCCGCGCCAATCTGGACGCGCTTGCCATCGGCAACAGCGCGCTTTCCGCCATCATCCAGTTCGAACCGGGTCGCGCAGACCGGAATTCCTGAGAGTATAACCACTCGACCATCATCCATTGCGAGCGCGACCTCGCCAGCTTCACTCATGGCAAGGTCAATCTCGTCATGGATTTCGGCAAGTCGTCGCCAATCCCGGCTGTCCTTGCTCGGCTTATCCGAAAGCGGTTTGCCATCGATCGCGAATACTTCCGCATCGGGTTTCAATGCCGCATTATATGCAGGCGAGCCTTCCGCGACGGTTTGGACGAGGAAATCGCCACCTAGGTCCAGAGCTGCCCTGATTCGGTCAGGCTCCCCAAATGCCCTTAGGTCGAGCAATTGCAGGCCTGCCGAAACCTGCTTCCTGCTGCAAAATTCGGCATTGCGGGCGACCAGTCGCCAGCCGATATCCTGCAACGCCTGGTCCTTGGCCTGGATTGCGGCCAGAGCAGACTTTATTTCGCTAGCTTCAGAACCGTCCTGCGCATTGGATGGAGCTGTAATTGCCAGGGCCAAAGCAGAGAGGCATGCTGCTGGCCCCACGGCGGACTCAAAGGCGCGCCGCACGGAAGGCATCAGCTATCGCTTGCCTCGATTGCTTCCTTCAATGTCTGGTAGCCCACCGCCCCCTCGATCGCCATCTCACTGGTTACCCAGCTTGGCGTCCCGGTAACGCCAATCTGGCTTGCGAGTGCCATATTGCGCCGCAGTTCCAGCTCTACCTGGTCCGA
>DMWU01000003.1 GCA_003483125.1 Erythrobacter sp.
AGGGATTGCCCAACCGCTGGTATATTCTCCGCCGCCCGTCACAAGCATGTAAACAAGCGCGGGTACTGCCATTCCGGCTGCAGCTGCCAACATTGGCAGCGTGCGTCTGCGCGGATCGGCCAGTTGGCCGCTGACCATTTCGCGCTTCACTTCGAGCCCGACCACGAAGAAGAAGATCGCCATCAAGCCATCGTTGATCCAAAGGTGAGGATCGTCGAGTTTGGCAATTGGCGTCCAAGCGAGGTCACCATAAAACAGTTCACGATACTCACCAGCCAGTGGTGAATTTGCAGCGAGCATCGCTGCTGCTGCAACAACAATCAGCAAGATGCCGGCTGAAGCGTCGCCGACGAAGAGCGATCGTACCGGTGCAAATAGAGCGCTTAGGGGACTATTATTCTGGGTTGTCATAGTCGTTCCCCTCTTTCCGAAACTTTCCGGTGTTGCAAGGGTAGAGTGAGCACGTTGGCCCTTTTTCAATAACGATGAGGTGGGTCGCTTTTGGAATGAGGGACCTGAATTTGTGACCTTGCTTTGCTCTGCTTGCATTAGAACTGTTTCTATTTGCAGAGATTTTCTTCTTCATCGATGAAATGAACGACTTTACGCTTGAATATCGCGAGCGAGTTGCCGGAAACGCAATCCCGAAATCCGGCGTTACGGTTACGATTTCACGCGCTTTTGACGGTTTAAGGGACTGAACAGCTTTAATATCTCGCACCGCTGGGCTAGGCGCTGATCATGGACGTCTACCTGCCCATTGCGAGTCTGTCGGTAAATGGTCTGCTGATCGTCGCATTGGGTGTGCTCACAGGTATTTTGTCGGGGCTGTTCGGCGTTGGTGGCGGGTTCCTCACCACACCGCTCCTGATCTTCTATGGAATCCCGCCAACGGTTGCCGCAGCGTCGGCAGCAACACAGGTTACAGGCGCCAGCGTTTCGGGAGTGCTGGCGCATCGAAGACGAGACGGCGTCGACTACCGAATGGGCCTAATAATGGTTGGCGGCGGTGTGATCGGGGCGATGATCGGGGCGCTGCTATTCCGATTCTTCCAGGCCGTCGGTCAGATCGATGTGGTGATCAACATCCTCTATGTCCTCATGCTCGGTACGATCGGTAGCCTCATGCTTGCCGAAGCGCTTGAGGCGATCATGCCAAAGGAGGGAAAGGACAAGGGGCCCAAGCGCAGGCGGCACCATCCAATCGTGGCCGCATTGCCAATGCGATGGCGCTTCTATCGTTCTGGGCTGTATATTTCGCCGCTAGCACCGGCGATCCTTGGCGTGATTGTTGGTATTCTAACTATGTTGATGGGCGTAGGCGGCGGCTTCATCCTGGTGCCCGCGATGCTCTATATCCTGGGAATGAGCGGCAATGTTGTCGTGGGGACATCCCTATTTCAGATCCTTTTTGTGACCATGGCGACGACCATGATGCACGCGCTGACGACCAAAGCGATCGACATTGTGCTTGCTGCGCTGCTTCTGCTTGGCTCGGTCATGGGTACGCAGTTTGGAACGCAGATCGCGCTCAAGGCACGTCCGGAAATCTTGCGCTTCGTACTTGCCGGGATTGTGTTGATCGTGGCTATCCGAATGGCAGTGGGTCTGGCCTGGCAGCCTGATGAGATCTACACGGTATCTCCATTATGAGGGCGCTGTTCCTCGTAATTGCCGCAGTGTTCCTGATGGGACAGCGAGAAGCCATACTGGTGCCCGAGGTGTCGCAGAGCGAGGTTCGCGTAAGACAGGGGTTCACCGGCACTGAATTGCTACTTTTTGGCGCCATCCTCGATCCGGCTGGGCGGCGTGCGGGCGCCGAATATGACATTGTTGTCGTGCTCAAAGGCCCCACCGAACCCATCCGAATGCGCGCAAAAGATCGGATAGCAGGAATCTGGATGAATGCGGAGGCTTCCGATTTTCGATCTGCTCCGTCCTTCTTTGCAGTCGCATCTTCGCAGCCTATCAGCGAGATTGTGGATGATCGGACAGCAGCAATTTATGAGTTGGGTACGGATTTTATCCAGCTTTCACCCAGCGGGCAGATCGATCCGGTGCAACAGGCGCGATTTGCTGCTGGCCTGGTCGACTTGCGTCGCCGGCTTGGCCTCTACAAGCAGAATGATCGCGGCGTTATGATCAGCGAACAGGTGTTGTACCAGGCCCGCATTTCCTTGCCATCCAATGTGCCGGTTGGCCAATATACGGCTGAAACATTTGCAATTCGCGATGGCCGCGTGATCGCATCGGCATTGGCTGATGTCGATGTGCGTAAAGTGGGATTTGAGCGCTTTGTAGAGGACGCTTCTCAAGAGTGGTCGCTGATCTACGGCATTGTTGCGGTTATGTTTTCCATTTTTATGGGGTGGGTTGCAGGTCGCCTCTTCGCAATGATCTGATCAAGCACACTAAATTAGCGTTGACGCGATCTTAACCGCCTTGGGGCTATGGCCCTATCCAAGTCGATAGAAAGTGAAGTTTTTAGCAAGGGGTTGATCCGCACATGACCGACATGGGCAATCATAATTTCAGCCAGTCAGCCAAGTCTGGCGAAAAGCAGCCTGCACCTCAGGGTCAAGCTCCAGCACATCAGGCTGAGCAACCAGTCGCTGCTCCTGCCGCCATACCGGCACAGAAACAGACGGAGGCGGTCGCTCCTACAAATCCTGCACCCGACAAAGAGCCGGCCAATTCGTCGGAATGTTCCAAACTGCCGATGGGCGTTGTGCTGGAAGTTGCAGGCTCTGGTTCCCAGATCGCAATTGATGTTGAGCGCTTGAATGAGTGCATGGAGGATGAAGATCCTTCGGTCGCCAAGGCTGGCCAGGTTGGTAGCCAGATCAAGATTCGCGTTGGTGACAGTTGGCTGCTCGCGAGCGTTCGCAACCAGAGAAAAGACCACCGTGCAAATGGCGGGATTCTTGCCGATATCGACTTCCTCGGTGAAGGTGTTGAAGAGAAGCTGACCGGGCGCCTGCGCGGTTTCCGCCGCGGTGTGACCCGCTATCCCGTCCCCGGCGGAATGGTCTATCCTGCTACGACGCATGACTTGCGGCAGGTTTATGCCAGCGATGGTCGTCCTAACATCCAGATCGGCACGGTCTATCCTACAAAGGATATTCGCGCCGGCCTCTATATCGACGCCATGCTCGGCAAGCACTTTGCGCTATTGGGATCGACGGGTACCGGTAAATCGACCAGCGCCGCACTGATCCTGCACCGTATCTGCCAGGCAGCGCCAGAAGGCCACGTGGTGATGGTCGACCCTCACGGCGAGTATTCCGCAGCGTTCCGCCAAACGGGCATGGTCCTCGACGTGTCCAACCTGCAAATGCCCTATTGGCTGATGAACTTTGAAGAACACTGCGAAGTGCTACTCACCAGCGATGGCAATGATCGGCAAACCGATGCCGATATTTTGGCCAAGTGCCTTTTGCGGTCGCGCCAGAAGAGCCGGCTGGCAGAGCATTTGGGCAAGATCACGGTAGATTCGCCGATTCCCTACCTGCTGTCCGATCTCTCGAATGCGATCCAGGACGAGATGGGCAAGCTGGACAAGGCGACGTCTTCTGCCCCCTATATGCGCATCAAGACCAAGCTTGACGAGCTTAAGGCCGATCCGCGCTATCAGTTCCTGTTTTCTGGCATGTTGGTGAGCGATACGATGGCGGAATTCATCGCCAAGGTCTTCCGTATGCCGGGCGATGGCAAGCCGATCTCGATCATCGACGTTTCGGGCGTGCCTTCGGATATTACCTCCACAGTTGTGGCTGTTCTCAGCCGGCTGGTTTTTGATTTCGCGATCTGGGGTCGTGAAGAAAAGACTCGCCCTGTGTTGCTCGTTTGTGAAGAGGCGCACCGCTATATTCCCAACGAGAAAAACGCAGACGGGTCGTCAGTGGGTCGTATTCTCAGCCGTATCGCAAAGGAAGGCCGTAAGTACGGTATCTCGCTGGGCTTGATTACTCAGCGTCCATCCGACCTTGCCGAAGGCGTGCTGTCGCAGTGTGGTACGATCATCTCCATGCGTTTGAACAACGATCGGGACCAGGCATTTGTGAAGGCGGCCATGCCCGAAGGCGCGCGCGGATTCCTCGATTCAATCGCTGCGCTGCGCAACCGCGAATGCATCATCTGTGGCGAGGGTGTCGCCATTCCGATCCGCGTTTCTTTCGACAACCTCGAAGAGAATAAGCGTCCGGCCTCTGAAGACCCGAGCTTTGTCAAGCTGTGGAGCAGCAGTGGCGGCGAAGAAGAGACAGTCGACCGCGTGGTAATGCGCTGGCGTTCACAGGGCTAAGTCCCGCGGCTGTCTCCATACAAATGGATATGCAGCCGGTCTGACATCCTGAACCCGTGTTCAAGGCATAGGGGCGCAAGCCATTCCATGCGCTGGCGTAGCGTGGCGCTGTCAGTCCCTTCGGGCATCAGGAACACATGGTCGGGTTTGAAACGATACTTGCGTTGCAGCTCTAGCACTTCGTCCAGGTCTGAAGGTTCAGCGATCACGAATTTGAAGAAGGCGCGTGGATCGGCGGCGTAGGTATCCAATCGTTCAGGGATCAACGCCAGTTCGGGCGCATTGCCCGAATGTGAGAGCTTGGGGCTGACATTATATTGGTCGATATAGATATCGAGCCGGGCGGGCACCTCTACCGTGCCATTGGTTTCGATCTCGATCGACATGTCGGGCAGGGCCTTCAGCAGTTCGGCAAGCTCCCCAGCCTGTATCAAAGGTTCGCCTCCTGTTACCACAAGGCGCTTTTGGCCAATCGCGGTGATCCGCGCAGCAACATCCGCGACATCCATCGTGACCTGGTTGGCCTGACGCTCAAATGTCTCGCTGTCGCGATGCGGGCGATTGTCGCCCTCAAAATGCCAAGTATAGGCTGTGTCGCACCATGTGCAGGCGAGGTTGCAACGGCTGAGGCGCAGGAAGGCCACTGGCATTCCTGCACTTGGCCCTTCACCTTGTAGCGAGGCGAAGATCTCGGGCTCGCCCGGCTGGGGAGTGGCGAGAACTAGAGCCAAATCATCCAAGCCTTGCCAGTGCGGCGGTAAGGCGTTCGACCTCGGCTGAATGATGCGCATGATCGGTGCGGGCTTTCTCGACAGCTTCGGTCTTGGCTCGTTCAACGAAGTTGGCTTTGCCGAGCCGCCCTTCAAGCGACTTAGCCTCTTTTTGCGAAGCAGCTAGCGCTTTCTCGAGCCGCGCCTTCTCAGCATCAATATCGATGATCCCTTCGAGCGGGATCACGAACACATCACTGCCGGCAGTAACCTGCATGGCAGGCCCGGCTGGGACTTCGCCAACGGTAACCGGGGTCAGTCGCGCGAGCCGTTCAATCGCCGCGCTGCTGCGCTATATTGTGCGGCTTGCAACGTCCGAGGCCTCAGTTAGGAATGCGGCAAGCTTCGCGCCGGGGGGAATTCCCAATTCGTTCTTAGCGCTGCGGGTTGCGGTGGTGAGTTCAATCACCCAATCGATGGCATCTGTCGCTTCCTTGGAAACGCTTGCTTTCGGATCAGGCCATTTTGCTAGGATCAGTTCGTAGTCGCGTTCACCCTGTGCATGCCAAAGCTCCTCTGTGATGAAAGGCATGAAGGGGTGCAGCATGGCGAGAATCTGGTCGAGTGCCCAACCGGCGACTTCGCGCGTTTCCTGTGCGGCTGTTTCACTTGCGCCTTCAGCGAAGACAGGTTTGATCAGCTCAAGATACCAGTCGCAGAATCGATCCCATATGAAGTGATAGATCGTGTTTGCAGCAGCATCGAACCGCAATTCGGCCATCGCCTTGTCGAGTGCTTCGACGGTTTGCTGCACTTCGCCGATGATCCACTGGTTGGCAGCCAGTTTCGCCTCTGGTGCTTCGACTGTTGCGGATGCACCGATACCATTTGATTGGCAGAAACGCGTGGCGTTCCAAAGCTTGGTCGCGAAGTTGCGATAGCCCTCGATCCGCTTCTCATCCATTTTGATGTCGCGGCCCTGGCTTTCCACCGCCGCCATAAAGAAACGCAGCGCATCGGCGCCGAATTGGTCGATCAGGCCCAGTGGATCGACTACATTGCCCTTCGACTTGGACATTTTCTGACCGTCTGCCGCACGAACCAGCCCATGCAGATATAGTTTTGGCCAGGGCAGCCGGTCCATCTTGTAATAGCCGGCCATCATCATCCGGGCGTCCCAGAAAAACAGGATGTCGAAGCCGCTAATCAGCAGGTTGTTGGGATAATGGCGCTTGAGCAGGTCAGTATCTTCCGGCCAGCCAAGTGTCGCGAAAGGCCAAAGTGCGCTGGAGAACCAGGTGTCGAGCACATCGCTATCGCGCGTCAGGGCGGTGCACTCACCAGCTTGAGCTTGTGCTTCTTCTTCCGTCAACGCGACAAAGACCTTGCCGCTCTCATCATACCATGCCGGGATACGGTGCCCCCACCATAGCTGGCGCGAAACACACCAGGGCTGGATATTTTTCATCCAGTTGAAGAATGTCTTCTCCCAGCTCTTGGGTACGATTTCGATCTCGCCACATTTCACCGCCTCGATCGGGCGTTTGGCGAGTTCCTCGGCATTCACATACCATTGGTCGGTCAGCCATGGCTCGATGACCACGCCGCCACGATCACCGAAGGGCGTTGCGATCTGGCGAGGCTCGGCATTGTTCTCGACTTCCTCGCCCTTCTTGTTCTTGGAGACATGAGGAATCAGGTATCCCTGTTCCTTCAGGCGCTGGACGACCAATTCGCGTGCGCCGCTTACCCCGTCACGTTTGAACCGATGCAGACCCAGAAATTCTTCAGGGACCAGACCATCAGCTGTCTGGCAGACATTTGCCTCGCCATCGAGCATGTTCAGCATGTCGGCGGGTGCGATCCCGGCGCGCTTGCCAACTTCGAAATCGTTGAAGTCGTGCCCTGGCGTGATCTTCACTGCGCCTGAGCCAAGCTCTGGATCGGCATGCTCATCAGCGACAATTGGCACGCGGCGTCCCGTAATCGGCAGAACCACATGCTTGCCGACGACGCTCTTGTAACGCGCATCGTCGGGATGCACCGCAACGGCCATATCGGCCAGCATGGTTTCCGGGCGCGTGGTAGCTACTTCGATGAAATCCGAACCATTATCCAGCGTCACGCCATCTTCGAGCAGATACTTGAAGTGCCAGAAGCTGCCTGGGATCGTTTGCTGTTCAACCTCAAGGTCGGAAATCGCGGTTTTCAACTTGGGGTCCCAGTTTACCAGCCGCTTGTCGCGATAGATCAGGCCATCATTGTAAAGATCGACAAAGACCTTCAGCACTGCCTCGGTGAAATGCGGGTCCATGGTGAACTGTTCGCGCGACCAGTCCATCGAGCAGCCAAGGCGACGTAGCTGGCGGGTAATCTGGCCGCCAGATTCCTCTTTCCATTCCCACACCTTTTCGATGAACGCTTCGCGCGAATAATTGGTGCGCTTGTCCTGCACACTTTCGAGCTGGCGTTCGACCACCATCTGCGTGGCGATACCGGCATGGTCAGTGCCAACTACCCACAGCGCATCCTTGCCGCGCAGCCGCTCGTAACGGATGATAATGTCCTGCAAGCTATTGTCGAGCGCATGGCCGATATGCAGGCTGCCCGTGACGTTCGGGGGCGGGTTTACGATAGTATAAGGCTCTGCATCCGGTCGTTCGGGCCGAAACAGGCCATTATCTTCCCAATGCGCGTACCAGCGCGCCTCAATTTGGGCGGGATCAAAGGTTTTTGGCAGTTCACTACTCATATGGTGTGCGCCTTTGCCAACGTTGCGCCTGCGAAGCAACGTCAAGCTGCGCAAATTGCACCCAATAAGGCAATAGAGCGCTTGTTATACCTCGAATTTGCCCGCATAGATTTACCGCATGACCGAAACGACGCAGTTTTCGATCGATGATGGGGACCAAGATAGGACCAGGTTGGTCCTTTCAGGCCCCTTTCTCGTATCGACGATTAGCGAAGTTTGCGATGAGCTGGAGCTGGTCGAGGGCCATATCCATGTTATCGACCTCTCGCAGATTACCGAAATCGATACGGTGGGCGCATGGATTGCCTGTCGGCTTTCATCGCGCTTGGGAGCAGAGGTAGAAGGGGCCAGCGATCGCGCATTGCGCTTGATGCGAGCAGTTGAAACCTCCGATAGCGATCTCGATTTCAGCCCGCCAAGAATACCCTTTTGGGAACGCGTTCCCGAGAAGACCGGCGAAGTGGTCGACAAGGTACAACATAGCTTGATCGGCGTAATCGGCTTTCTGGGTCAGATCTTGCTCGCTGCGGGAACTCTTATTCGTCACCCCAGGAAATTTCGTACCCGCGCGCTGATTCGCCAGTTCGAACTTGTTGGCGTCGACGCATTGCCGATTGTCGGCCTGATGAGCTTCCTGATCGGCATTGTGATTGCCCAACAAGGTGCAGTGCAACTGGAACAATTCGGCGCTGAATCGCTGACGGTGAACCTTGTGGGCCGGATCACCTTGCGCGAACTAGGCGTGCTGATGACAGCGATCATGGTAGCAGGCCGTTCGGGCTCTGCATTCGCAGCGCAAATCGGCACAATGAAATTGACCGAAGAGATCGACGCCATGCGAACTATCGGAATTTCACCAGTCGAGGCGCTGATTATCCCACGCATCTTGGCATGCACATTCATGATGGTTCTGCTCGGCTTCTACAGCTCGATCGTCGCGATCGTTGGCGGTGCGGTGGCCGGTGACTTATTGCTCGGCATACCGTTCTGGACATTCCTCTCACGGGTGCAGGAAGTCGTGCCGACCTATGACTTGTGGGTAGGGCTGATAAAGGCACCCGTGTTCGGGCTGATTGTCGGTTTCGCGGGCTGTTATCACGGCATGCAGGTCCGGGGTAATTCCGAAGAGGTCGGCCTGCGAACCACCATGGCGGTGGTTTCGGCGATCTTTTTCGTCATCGTGCTCGATGCCTTCTTCGCAGTGTTCTTCACTGAGGTTGGTTGGGGCTGAGCATGGAGTACCAACCTAAGCCAGGCGAACACGAACGCTTCCGCGGCGAACACCCCGTGGTGGTCCAAGAACTCAAGACCCAGTTCGGCGAGCATGTCGTCCATGAAGACCTGTCGCTGAAGGTAAATCGCGGAGAGATTCTGGGCGTTGTGGGGGGATCCGGCACCGGCAAATCGGTGTTGATGCGCGCTGTCATTGGCCTCAAAACACCAACCGCAGGAGAGGTCGAAGTATTCGGCCGATCAATTACCGATGCGGAACCTGACGAGGTGATCGGCGTCCGCAACCGCTGGGGCGTGATGTTCCAAGGCGGCGCTCTATTTTCGACCCTGACAGTAGGCGAAAATGTGGAGGTGCCGCTTAAGCAGTTTTACCCCGACATCAATGACGAACTGCGGTGCGAGATTGCGCGCTACAAGGTGATGCTGTCAGGCTTGCCGGATGATGCGGTCATGAAGTATCCGGCCGAGCTTTCGGGTGGGATGAAGAAGCGAGCCGGCCTGGCCCGCGCGCTTGCGCTCGACCCCGAATTGCTTTTCCTCGACGAACCAACGGCAGGACTGGATCCCATCGGTGCTGCGAAGTTTGACCAATTGACCATGGAACTGAAGGAAACTTTGGGCCTCACCGTTTTCCTGATCACTCACGACCTCGATACTCTTTATGAAATCTGCGATCGTGTAGCGGTGCTGGCGGACAAAAAGGTGATTGCAGTGGGAACGATCCCGGAATTGCTCGAAACGGATCACCCGTGGATCGATGAGTATTTCAACGGGCCACGCGGCCGGGCTGCCAAAGCGACGAGCGAGCGCAAGGTAATGGACAAGCAGGCGGAAGGCGGTTCATAGGAAGGGCAATGGAAACACGCGCAAATCATATCTTGGTGGGGGCCGTCACTTTAGCGCTTCTCGCAGCGCTCGCTGCCTTCATCGTATGGATCGCAAGGCTTGGGCAGGGCCAGCAGAATGAATATGACATTCTGTTCGAGCAATCCGTAGCGGGCCTAGCCAAAGGTTCGCAGGTTTCATTCGCCGGTGTCCCGGTAGGCCAGGTTTCCGAAATCGATCTGTGGGAACAGGATCCCGAATATGTGCGGGTTCGGGTCAAGGTGAAGGACGATGTACCGGTCCTGATTGGTACGACAGCAACGATCCAGGCCAGCTTTACCGGTGTTTCGACGATCCTGCTTGACGGCGCGCGCAAGGATGCTCCTGCCATCACCTGCGATACAACCGCTTGCCCTGAAGGTTACCCGCTCATCCCGCCGGCGCGTGGTGGCTTCAATGAAATCCTCGCGAACGCTCCCTTGCTGCTCGAACGGCTGGCAACGCTGACAGAGAGGCTGAACATGGTCTTGTCGGATAACAACCAGGAACAGATCGAGGGCATCTTGCGCAACGCCAATCGGCTTTCGCAAAGCCTTGCCGATGCCGGACCACAGATTGAGGGTGCGCTTGCCGAGCTGGAAGCCACTTTGCGAGAGGCCGGCGAAACGCTGGACGCATTCGAGCAGGTGACCCGTTCAACCGATACGCTCATAAACGAAGAAGGAATCGAGCTGGCACGCGAGCTAAGAGAAACGCTGGCGGCAGCGAAAGAGGCATCGACCTCGCTTTCAAAGACACTTGAGGATGCAAGGCCTGCGACACGCCAGCTAGCCGAGAGCACGCTGCCTGCTGCCGAGGCGACATTGCGAGATCTGCGTGCGACCAGCAAGGCGCTGCGCAATGTTACCGAGCGATTGGAGAACCAAGGGCTAGGACCCTTGATCGAAGGCCAGACATTGCCGGACTACAAACCATGAGAGGGCGAACCGTGAAAGTGGGCAAGTTCATGCGAATAGGAGTTTTGGCCTCTACATTGGCACTGGCCGGATGCGTCAGCTTTGGCGGCGAAGTACCTGACAGCTTACTAACGCTCACGCCTGACATCACCGCGCCGGCAGGTAGCGGGCAGAGCGGAACCAGAGAGAATGCCATAGCTATTCATGAGCCCGAAGTTCCCGCAGAAGTTGATGTTCTGCGTATCCCGGTCAAACTCAACAGCTCGAACATCGCCTATCTTGAACACGCGGCTTGGGTTGAGAAACCAGCCCGCCTGTTCCGACGGTTGCTGGCCGAATTTGTCCGCGTACGCGGGAACAGGGTGGTCATCGATGGGGATGATCCGAGCTTCTTTGCCTCCACCCATTTGCGTGGCACCTTGCGCGAGTTTGGATATGACGCGTCGCGTAGCGCCGTGATCGTCCGTTTTGACGCGATTCGTCAAAATGAGGGCGGAACGGTTGAAACACAGCGTTTCGAGGCGATTGAAGAGGGTATTGTACCTTCAGCTGGGCCAGTCGGAATGGCGCTCAATCGCGCAGCGAACAGCGTGGCCGAGCAAGCAGCTGACTGGTTGAGCGATACAGAATCTGGCGGCTAAACCCGCGCCAAACCGATAAACTCACAAGCCTTCTTGAATGCCTTGCCGCGCTGCGCGCGGCGCTCTTCTGCCTGCTCGTCGCGGCCCCATAGCTCCGCCTGCCATTCTTCCTCCAGGCTGGCCAGCTTCCACAATGCTCCAGGCTCGCATCCTCCGCTCGCAGTTTCCAATGCTATACATAGCGATGCCGATAATGAGGCAGTATTTTGCAGCCCGGCCAGTGTGAAGGGATCTAGTTCGCCGAGCAAATCGCGAAGCTTCGACATGGTATCTTCAGGCTGGCTCTTGTGCATTACCCCGCTGATCCGGTGAAATCGTAGGCCGTGGCGCTCCTCAACCGACTGCAATAGCGGCTCCCACTCTTCCTGCTGGCGCTTGAAGAATGCGTCTTCCGGGTCGGCGCGGTAGCAGAGCGTATCGGTTTCGCCGTATTCTACAAGCTTGGCGACAGTACCGGCCATGTCATTTGCAACAAGGTCGAGCGCGAAATCTGTCATGTCTCGTAAGATAAGGCTCGCAGGATCGACTTTATCGCCCTGGCTTTCCCATTCGGCTGCCAAAGCTAGGGCCAAGGCTTCCGTCGGTACGAGTTGCGGAGTGCCTTTGATCGTCTTGATCCCGCGGCCATCCAGTGTCACCTGCCAGCTATTGTCGACAGGCGTGATTCCCACGTCCTTATAGAACTTTTTCATCGGCCTCCTTTGTTCCAGCGGCTCGCCAGGAACCATGGCACGAAGAAGAACTCGATCATTCCGATGAGCGAGATCACAAAGCCTAACTCGGACGGTAGGTCGATCTGCCCAACGTTGATAGCGATACCCAGCATCACCAGCGCCAGGCCGCTGAACCGGATCAATTGAAGAAAAAAGAAACGCCGTTGAGCGAGCTTTTCATCCTGTGTCACAGTAATTCCTCCAAATGCGCCGCATCGCGAGCGACATCTTCTGCGCCAGAGGCGCGTAATTCATCTGCGTCATGATAACCCCATTCAACGCCTAAGGCGCGGACGCCCGCATCACTTGCCATGATCATGTCGAAGCTGGTGTCGCCAATCATCACAGCATCGACGGGTGCCGCTCTAGCCTCGTTCAATGCAGCTTCGAGCATCGCTGGGTGCGGTTTTGAAGGGTGCCTGTCTGCAGTCTGGAGCGAGACGAAAAGATGGTCGATCCCATGCGCGTCGAGGCAGGTATTGAGGCCGCGATCCGACTTGCCTGTTGCAACAGCCAGCAGCCATCCAGCGGAATGTAGACGGGTGAGTAATTCGCCCACTCCCTCATACAACGGTTCGTGAATTCGTCC
Organism: Erythrobacter sp.; assembly: GCA_003483125.1. Lineage (GTDB taxonomy): Bacteria > Pseudomonadota > Alphaproteobacteria > Sphingomonadales > Sphingomonadaceae > Erythrobacter. Next base: position 12,723 of record DMWU01000003.1, read on the forward strand.
CTCCTGACGGCGGGCGAAGAAGGCCGATTTATACGCCTGTACCACGTGTGCGACGTGCTCA
>DMWU01000159.1 GCA_003483125.1 Erythrobacter sp.
GCCAACGTCGCCTTCAAAAAGGGTCAACTGCGGTAGCCCTAGCGTCTCAAGCACATGCACGGCTTCGTGCACTACTTCCGCGCCGATCCCGTCACCAGGCAAAACCGCAATCTTCACTAGACCATCCTTTGCAGTCGCTCTCTCAAGAGCTGCCTTGCGGCCATAACATCGCCGCGCTTATCGGCAAGGAGGTAGCGGGCAAGGGGTTCTTGCAGGCGATCAAAAATCTCTAGCATCGCAGCCAGATCTTGGGCCGCACTGGGGCGCGATCCGCCATAGCCAAGTTCTCGCAGCAGTAGCACTTCATATGAGATTAGCGCCGGCAACCACCCCCTGGCGCTTGGCGCCTGGCAGATAGCGGAAAGAAGCGCCTCCAAAGCCACATAGAGCGCGGGATAGGCATTACGCTCCGGCAATGCGCTGGCTGTCAGCGCGCACACCCATGAAATTGCGGACGCAGGAAGCGGTTCACTCAGCCAGGGACCTCGGCTCTCTACCAGTTCAAGCCTCGCGAAAGGCAATTGGCTCGCCGATTTGGCGTTGAGTTCTACCGCCATTTTGTTCCCGGGAATGAGTACGGGCCGTATCTGACGCCCCCTAGCCCCTGCCACATAAGCGGCAATCAGTCCCGATTTCTCGGTCAGGAATCTCCCGATAGCCGCATTTTCACCATGCGGACGGGTAGCTACCAGTATGGCTGGAGCGCGCAGCTGCATGCGCAACCGGTTACTTATTCCCGAGCTTTTCTTCCAGCTCGGCAATGCGCGCAGACAGGCGTTCATTCTCTTCACGCGCCTTGGCCGCCATTAGTTTGACTGTCTCAAACTCTTCGCGGCTGACGAAATCCATGCCGCCAAGTGCTTCCTTCATCCGTTCACGCGCGGATTCGCGCGCTTCACGAGTCATACCGGCTACGGTACCGGCCGCGCTATTCGCCATTTTCACAAGATCGGCGATCATTGGGTTTTCGCTCTGCATGAGGCTCTATTTGGTCTCGATGAGGAGTTTGCGCAAGGCGAAATTCAGAGTTCGAACTTCTGCGTCTCGATAGTTTCGCCGTTAATGTATCCCTGCGGATTAAGCTGCAGGAACTCGTAATTGAGTAATGTGGCAAACAATACCCAGGCGAGATATGGCAATAGCAATAAACCGGCCGAGCGCCGGACCCTCCAGAAAGCCCAGATCATCGCAATTAAAGTCACATCGACGAGCGCTAATACGATCAGCCCGCCTTCGATATTCTCATTCCCGAAGAATACCGTTGTCCATGCCAGGTTTAGCGGCAGGTGGATCACGAAAAGAAGAATGGCAATACCGCGCCCGCGTGCGCCCCAGGCGCTACACACCAGTGCAAGCGAAAAACCGATTACAGCGTAAAGGATGGTCCACACGATTCCGAAAGTGGCCGGCGGCGGATAAATGTCAGGCTTCACCAGGGATTGGAACCAGGGCGTGGCCGGCCCCGCCAATTGACCTCCCAGGAATCCAAGCAACATCACCAATGGCACCGTGAAGAGCGACCAACGCAAAAGGCTGGCCCGTAGCTGTGCGCGTGATGCGATGACATTCATGCCGGTACCCCATTCGATTCGTAGCCACTACTTAATGACATGAAATACACAGGCTGCAATATGCTGCCAAACACCGCGCCCATTGCTGTGCCAGAGCGGGATTTGGCCGGCTTAACACCACCACATCGGACGCAATCGTCATTTTGAGCGCTACGATACTGATGTCAGTTAACCTCATAAATTCGCTGAAAAATTTTAGGGGATGCATCTATGAAAGCAATTGTGCTACGTTACGCAACCTATTTGCCGTTGTTAAGGGCGCACGGCGGTAAATTGCTATGATTGGGGGCGCCCACCCAAGGAGAGGGGTCTAGTATGAAGGCCAAGAAACTTACAGCAATGCTCGCAGTAATGGGCGGACTTTCGGTCGCAACAGCTGCCTGCACGCAGGAAGCTGGCGGCGAAGGCGAAATGGCTGCGGAAGAAGCAACAGCTGAAGAAGCGACTGAAGGTTGCTGCGCGGCTGCTGAAGAAGGCTGCTGCGCTGCCGCTGAGTAAGCTGCAATCAGTAAATAAACAGGCCGGTGGCACATGGATTGCCGCCGGCCGTTTTTTGCCTAGCCAATAATCATGAACACTGCCGAGGCAGCACAGGTTGTGATAGAGACGATCACTGCAATGGCGGGTGAGGGTCGCCCGCTGATGCAGAGGGTGCTGCCCGAAGAAGACGTACATTTCTGGAAGCATTATCCCGAAAAGGATGCGCGAGACCGCGACACCAAGTCGCGTTGGTACTACCATGTCCATGCGCCGGGCCAACGCGACGAGGATGAGCATGGGCATTTCCATCTCTTTCTTCATCGCACGCAATTGCCCGAAGGGCTGGAACCACAAGTATGGCCACCGCAAGGTGAAGATGCGAAGGCACATGTTACACATATCGCCGGTCTATCGATCAACCATCAGGGTATCCCGCGCGCATGGTTCATGACCAATCGCTTTGTTACCAATGAATTTCTCTATCCGGCCGATGTGATGATCGAAAATTTGTCCGATTATATGGTTGATAACACAGCAGAAGATTCGTTGGTCAACCGCTTCGTCACTGCGATGGTTGCCCTTTACCGAGAAGAAATCGCGGAACTCCTGGTCGAACGCGATGCCGCACTTGCCGATTTGGTGCAGGAACATGGCGTGGCCGGGTATGAAAAAGCCTCGGGAGCGGAGGTGCTGGCGCAAATCCCGATTGATCTCGACGCAAAGATCAAAGCGATTGAATTTGAATGAGTGGCTTTAGCCTCTCTTCGCGCTTACCAGGAATTCCACGTTGCCTTCCGGCCCGGTGATCGGGCTCTCGACGATTCCTGCAACCTGCCAGCCTGAAGAGTCGAGCCAATCGCGCACTTCGTCGCAAACACGTT
>DMWU01000083.1 GCA_003483125.1 Erythrobacter sp.
CGTTTCTGAAGCGGCACCGCCATGGTTCGCGCGCAGCAAGTGCCAGGCTGGATTGCCTAGCTGCTTGTCGAGCGCTTGTTCGCTCAGCCGCTCGCGGAACTGCCAGTAATCATCCACCGCGCGCGGGATCACGCCCGCATGCAAGCTCTTCGCGCTCTTGGGATTGGGGAAGATGTAGAAACCCAGGCTCTCTTCGCTGCCATAGGTCAGCCATTCCTCGATCGTCAGGCCATTGCCCTTCGACTTGGAAATCTTCTCGCCCTTTTCATCCAGGAACAGTTCATAGATCAGGCCCTCGGGCTTGCGACCGCCCAGAACCTTGACGATGCGGCCAGATTGGACACCGCTATCCGTAAGATCCTTACCGTACATCTCGTAATCGACGCCCAGCGCATACCAGCGCATGGCCCAGTCGACCTTCCATTGCAGCTTGGACATGCCGCCAAGGGCGGACTGTTCGACCACGCTGCTGTCTTCGTCGGTGAAACGGATCAGGCCCGCTTCCGCATCAATCACTTCGACAGGTACCTGCAAGACCCGGCCCGTGCTTGGCGAGATCGGAAGGATCGGCGAATAGGTCTGCCTACGCTCCTCGCGTAGCGTGGGCAGCATGATGTCCAGAATGTCCTGATTGTGCCGCAGCACCTGGCGCAATGCCTCGTCGAACCGGCCCGAATTATACATGTCGTTGGCCGCAACGAATTCATAGTCGAAACCGAAGCGATCGAGGAACTCGCGCAACTTGACGTTATTATGCGCAGCAAAGCTCTCATGACCCTTTTCGAAGGGATCGGGGATTCGCGACAGTGGCATGCCTAGATGCTCGGTCAGCATGTCCTGGCCCGGCACATTATCGGGCACCTTGCGCAGGCCGTCCATATCGTCGCTGAATGCGACCAAACGCGTTGGATGCCCGCCCGTCAACGCTTCGTAGGCGCGACGAACGAAAGTGGTGCGCAGCACCTCCTGGAAAGTGCCGATATGCGGCAGGCCCGATGGGCCATATCCGGTTTCGAATATAACAGGCACCAGATTGCCCTCAGCGTCACGCTTTCCTTGCGGATAGCGTTTGAGCAGCCGCTGCGCCTCTTGGAACGGCCAGGCCTTGTTGCTTCGCGCAGCGTCAATCAGTGCATAATCAGTCATAGCGCAGGCGCTCTTGCCCATGCTGCGCGATGTTGCAAGTGCGAACTAGAACCAGGCGCGTAATCCGATCAGTAATTTGAAGCCTGTGGGGTCTTCACCCTCCGCACGAGCCAGGTCTGCAGTCTCGCCCAATTTTGCTTCATATTCGATGCCAACATAAGAGGCGAATTCGGGAACAATCTCATAGCGAAGCCGCAAGCCTGGCTCGATCTTGTAGAGGCCTGCACCAACTTCACGCTCGGGAATGTCCTTGAATGCAATCTCGGCCTCCACGCGCGGCTGCAAGATCAGCTGCTGCGTGATCTTCTGGTCATATTCGATCTCTGCACGCGCGGTCAGGTCGCCACGATCCGAAAGAAACGCTGCAGCATCCACATGCAGCCAATACGGAGCAGTACCCTGTAGCCCGACGACAAGATGGCTGCGCGTTTCCGGTCCAACATTCAGCCGCGCACCAAGCTGCAGATCGAAAAAGGGCGTTATCGCGCGACTATAGAGCGCCTGAAATTCGGCATCTTCAACCTCTCCGCCAAATTCGCCCTCGCCCTCAAGCTTGAGCCATATCTTGTTGAGATCGCCTCCGTAAGAAGCCTCGAGATCCCAAAGATAGGCGTCCGAGCCTCCCCCAAGTCGCGCTTCAATCCGATCAATGCGTACCGTTGCAAGCTGCCCAGCACCATGGGATCGGTGCAAATCAGCACGACTTTGCGCCATCGCATCTGCGCCCCATATCTCGTCGGCCGCGTGGGTCGAGCCTTCAAGCGCCCGCGCGGGAACTTCATCCTCGGCCTTCGCATTTGGGGCCGACTTGTCGAGCGCCGCTGGATGCTGCGAGTGGTCCATTGTCGAATGATCCATCGATGAATGGTCCATAGACGAGTGGTTCATCGTCGAATGATCCGCCGGTTTCTCTTCCTGCTCTTCGGCGGGTTGGTGGTTGCCGTGCGTATCATGAGCGGAATGGTCCTGGGCATTTGCAGGTAGGGCAAATGCAGCGAATGCCGCTATCGCGAACCAGCGCATCACGCATTCTCCTGCGGGAAAGGCCGTACCGTTACAACCTGCATCATGCCCGCATGCATGTGATACAGCAGGTGGCAGTGGAATGCCCAATCACCGGGCTCATTCGCAGTGAGATCGAATGTTGCCGTCCCGCCAGGTTGCACGATCATCGTGTGCTTTAATGGCTGGTGCATATGATCTGCACCGTTGACCATTTCGAAGAAGTGACCGTGCAAGTGAATCGGGTGCGCCATCATGGTATCGTTGACCAGTTTGACCCGCACGCGTTCATCATATTCGAAGCGGATCGGATTATCGGTGACCGCGCTGAACTTCTTGCCGTCCAGCGACCACATATAACGTTCCATGTTTCCGGTAAGATGAATCTCCATCTCGCGTTCAATTTCGCGATGCGGGTTCATCCGTTTAGCCTTGAGATCGGTATAGCGCAGCACGCGATGATCGACCTTATCAAGGCCAAGACCCGGAAAATCCATGCGGTCCATCGGCATTGGTGAAACCATGTCCAGCCCCGGGCTTACCTCGACATCAGGGGGAAGCACGGAGGTATCGCGCATATTGTGCTGCATCGCGCCATCGCCATGCATGGCATGCCCGCCCATCCCCATATCGGCCATGGTCAGGGTAGGAGTTTCGCGCAATGCCGGCGGCGAGGCTATGTGGCCGGCATGCGAAGTAAGGCTGGCTACGCCCATACCCGAACGATCCATCGATTCAGCCACCAGCGCATGAGAGCCATCTGGCGGCGCTACAATTACATCATAGGTTTCGGCTGTTCCGATCTGAAACTCGTCTACTTCTATCCCGTCTACCTCCTGCCCGTCAGCAGCGATTACTGTCATCGGCACGCCAGGTATGCGCATATTGAAGAATGTCATTGCGCTGCCATTGATCACCCGCAGTCGCACGCGCTCGCCGGGATTGAATGCCAGCTCCAGATTGTCATCCGGGCCATGTCCGTTGATGAGGTAGGTATATGCAGGTGCGGAGACATCGGCGATATCGCGCGGGTTCATTCGCATTTGCGCCCACATACGCCGCATTTCGCCGGACATTTCGCCCTTAGTGGCTGTCTGCATCTGGCGATTGAAGTAATGCTCTCCCAGTTTGAGCTTGCGCGCGATCAAGTGCGGGTGGATCGGCGTAAATTCGCTCAGCATCACGACATAGTTGCGATCGTAACGGGGATCTGGATCGCTGCTTTCGATCACTATCGGCCCGTAATGACCGCTCTGTTCCTGCAAGCCCGAATGCGAATGCCACCAATAGGTTCCGGTCTGCCTGATCGGGAATTCATAAGTGAAAGTTTGCCCCGGCTTGATCCCGGGGAAGCTGACACCCGGAACACCATCAAACTGGAATGGCAGTAGCAATCCGTGCCAATGGATCGAGCTGTCCTCGTCCAGATTGTTCGTCACATGCAGGCGAACATCCTGTCCTTCACGCAGGCGAATCAGTGGGCCCGGGATTGTGTCGTTGACTGCGATGGCATGGCCACTGCGCCCGCCAGTCCCGAACATGTGGCGATCAATAGTAAGATGGATGTCCTCACCCGAAAGGTCGCCAAAGCCCTTCGCCGCGTGCTTGTGACGCAATGGTTTGGCCCAGGCAGGAACAGTCAGACTACTCGCCGCAGCAAGGCCGACGCTGCTGGTGATCAATCCGCGACGGGTTAGGTTCAGAGAGGGGAAACCGCGTTTTCTTGTCATATCTGGTCCAGCCCAATATATACCCCCTAAGGGTATGTAAAGGCGGATCAATGAGCGAAACAACACAAAGCAAGGTAAATCGGCTGAAGCGCATTGCGGGGCAGGTTCGCGGTGTCGCGCAAATGATTGAAGATGGGCGCTATTGCATGGATGTGTTGCACCAGATCCAAGCGGCACGATCTGCTTTGGCCAAGGTTGAAAGCGCAGTCTTGAAAGATCATGCAGCCAGCTGCGTCGCTGCAGCAATTGCATCGGGCGATGAAGCCGAACAGCGCGAGAAGTTTGAAGAGCTGGTCGACCTGATGGAAAAATCACGCAAATAACTCTCTCGCAATTCTTGCTATGGTTTCCGGTTAGGTTCTAACCCCTATCGGGTGACCGCGGCCCTCCCCCTTTCAGCCTTGCACGCCAGCCATGCCGGAACCTGGCATCGGCGGCCGGATCGCGACACCGAGGTAATATCCAAGGGCGATGCAATCATGGCGGCGGCCGATACGCCGCTCTTGCTGTTGAACGCGCCACTGGTGGCCTCGCGCCTGGGGTACCCCGATCTTTCAGGCCTCGACCTGCTAGAGTTGTTTGCGTTCGTACATCCGGCGCTGTTTTGTGTGCCGACCCCGCGGGGGCTGGCGCACGCTCTGGATATCGAAGCGCCCAATGGCGACGAACAGGTGCCCGAATTTCTCCAGCGCGCTGCAGGCGCG
>DMWU01000272.1 GCA_003483125.1 Erythrobacter sp.
CGCCGTACGCTCGGCATTGCCGATGACGAGCTCTATCCGGTTGAGGCGCAAGCCAGGTTCGATTGGACAGTGTTCGACTTTGGCCGGCGCCGTGGTGAATTACTGCGCCAGGCCGCACGCGTAGACGGTGCGTCTTTGCGCGTGATCGAGCGTTCAGAGTTCATCGCATTGTCGGTGTCACGCCAATATCTCGATCTGCTGCTACAGCAGCGTATCGTTGCAGCTAGCAAGGATAACCGCGCGTTTCACGAGACGCTGGTTAACGATCTCGCGCAGGGTGTAGAGCAGGAATCGATCTCGGTTGCTGACCTGCAGCAAGCTCAGGAAAGGCTGCAATCGGCCATCGTTCGCGAGGCAGAGGCAAACGAGTTGCTCGAATTGGCGCGCAACACTCTGCGTCGCCTCACTGGCCTCACAATCTATGAAGTGACCCTGCCACCCGATCTTGCTGCTGCAATGCCTGCAACAAGGGATGAAGCAGTAGGTGCGGCCCGCACGCAGAACCCGCTGGTGCGTGAAGCACAGGCGGATGTCGACGCGGCACATGGCCTGGTCCTGAACGCCAAGGGTGATTTCTACCCTACTATCGGCGTCGATATGCGTGGCCGTATCGGTGAGGATATTGATGGCTTTAGCGGTGAGACGAACGACCTTCAGGCGCGCGTTTACCTGCGTTGGAATATCTTCAATGGCGGTCTGACACGCGGCAAGTACCAGGAAATGGTGCACCGCGCTTCGCAGGCCCGATATCGCATGCATGAAATGGTGCGACAGGCCGAGGAAGATGTCTCCAATGCTTGGACTGCCCTCGAGGCACAGCGCAATATTGGCGCGGCTTTGGCCCGTCAATCTGAGGTCAGCGATGACCTGCTGCTGAGCTATCGGAGCCAGTTCAATGTTGGCCGACGCTCGCTTCTGGACGTGCTGGATGCGCAAAATACGCGCTTCAATACGCAGGTGCGTTTGGAAACTTCACGATTTTCTCAACTTTTTGCGCAATACCAGGTTCTGGCGGCAACAAACCGGTTCCTCGATTCGATGAGCATCGCCCCGGGAACAGGTGCCGGCAAAGATGAACGCGCGCGGTTCGATTACGGCCCGCCGAAGGAAGCTGAGACTGACTATCGGCGTTACGCAAACTAACGCCGTGCCAACAATGAGAGGTAATCGTGCTGCAGAACAGGAGAACCGACGCGCTGCAGGCGAATGACCCGCTGATTCAATGTATTGGGGAATTGGCGAGCCGTTATGGCATCGCCTTTTCCCCAATATTGCTTGATTCACTTGCGCGTGATGCCGCAGGAAAACTCCCATTCCACCAGGCGAGCGCTGCAATCGAGCTTTCGGGCCTCGATTTCGATATTCACGACTTCGCCAAATTGCCCAAGCGCGACGCGGTTTATCCCGCTCTGATCTCGCGCAACGAAGGCACGGCTGCTGTTGTCCAGGAAGCGCGCGAAAACGATCTATTGGTATGGCTCCCAGAGACTGGCGAAGCCAAGTGGACGCCGCGCGCTGAAGTACAGGAAGACTATGCTGGCGGCTTTGTCTCGGTCTTCGGAGACCCTGACAGCCTGCGCGAGCAAGAGGCGCCCTGGCATCAGAAGGCGCGCCATCACTGGTTCTGGGGCGAATTGCGCAAGGAGCGCAAGGCTATCCGTTCCGTGTTGGTAGCTTCGCTAATTATCAATGTGCTGGCGATCGCATTGCCGCTGTTCACGATGAATGTTTATGACCGCGTAATTCCTAATCGCGCGGTTTCGACGCTCTGGGTGCTCGGCATTGGCGTAATTCTGGCCTTTGCCATGGAATTCCTGCTCAGATCTGCTCGAACGAATGTGATCGATGAAATCGGGCGTAGGCTGGATATCAGACTGTCACAGAAGATATTCGGGCGGGTGCTAGGTCTTCCGCTTGCGGCGCGTCAGGGCAATACGGGGGCGCTTGCCGCCCGTGTTTCCGAATATGCCGTAGTGCGCGATTTCTTCGCCTCGACCACCGTTGTGTTGGTCGTTGACCTTGCTTTCCTCGTCTTCTTTGTGGCGGTTATTACCTATATAGCGAGCTGGTTGGCGCTGGTTCCGATTATCGCAATCTGCCTGATGGCGACGGCAGGTTTCTTCCTCCAGCGCAAGGTGACCGATGCAGCCAGAGATGCGCAGGCTGATCATGGCTTGCAGCAAACTCTGCTGGTTGAGTCGGTAGCCGGTATGGAAACGCTCAAGAGCATGACGGGTGAGCGCGCCATGATGGGGCGCGGGTACAACCGTGCCGATATTGGCAGCCATTCGCAGCAGCGTTTGAAGCGCATCAACTCAATTGCCGTTGGCCTGGCGCAGACTTTCCAGCAAATGAACACGATCTCTCTAATAATCGGCGGCTATTACTTGTTCGATGCAGGCGTCATCACCATGGGCGCGATCATTGCGATCGTGATGCTGTCGTCGCGTTCTCTGGCGCCGGCAGGCCAGATCGCCTTCTTGCTGACACGTGCCAAGCAGGCGCACGAGGCATTGGATTCTATCGAGCGGCTGTTCGACATCCCAGACGAACGAAAACAAGGTCTCGCTTCGTTGCCCGCCACTGTGCGCAAGGCGACGATAAAGCTGGAAGAATGCAGTTTTGCCTATCCCGAGGCGCCAATTCCGGCCTTGGATCGACTTAGCCTGACAATCGAGCCTGGTGAAAGGATTGCCCTTATTGGGCGTGTCGCATCGGGAAAGTCTACGCTCGGAAGGTTAATTTGCGGACTTTATCAGCCTTCTGACGGCGCTTTTCTGGTTAATGGCATCGACTCAAGGCAATTCCGTCCACAGGATCTGCGTCGAGCTTTCCGTTTTGTAGGGCAGGATGCGACGTTGTTCACGGGTTCGATCAAGGAAAACCTGGCGCTTGGCGCCCCTGAAGTGGGCGAGGAACAATTATTTGAGGCATTGCGCATGAGCGGTGCCGACGATTTCCTTGCGCGCGACGATAGCGGTTTTGACCGCGCAGTTGGCGAACAGGGCCGGCGCCTGTCCGGCGGACAGCGTAGCTTCCTGGCACTGGCTCGTGCATTTGTCAGCCCATGCGAGCTTCTGTTCCTGGATGAACCGACCGGCGCGATGGACTCTCAGACAGAGCGACAATTCGTCAATCGCGTGAAAGAGTCGCTTTCTGACGA
>DMWU01000024.1:0-12272 GCA_003483125.1 Erythrobacter sp.
GGCATTGAAGATGCGCATGCGAAAGTCGGCGTTGGTTGCCTCCTCAAGCAAGATCAACTGGTCGCAACCAATGCCGGTTGTGCGGTCCGCTATGGCGCGGGCATTAGCGCCGGTCACAAGAGGCAAGTCGTCGTCGCGCGCATCAAGCACGACGAAGTCATTTCCGAGCCCATGCATCTTGATGAAGGAAACGCGCATAGCGCGCAGCGCTCTATTCGGACGCGAGCCTTGCGTCCAGTGTTTCGCTCAATGTGCGTGTTTCAGGCGCTTTTTGACCGAGGAAGCTCAGTATCGGAAGGATCACTGGATTCCGTGACTTCCTGCCCGGCAGCAAGCTGTCCAGCATGCGCCAGTCGTTCACGCACTTGCTCAGCATTCTCCGGTTGCCCGTAAAGATATCCCTGACCCTTCAGGTCGCCCATTACCTTGAGCTTCTCAAGGATCTTTTCATCTTCGATACCTTCCGCGGTCACGGGCATTTTCAACCCGGCGCCAAGAGAGACGATTGCGTCCACGATCTTGGTTGATGCCTGTGCGTCGCGAACATCGCTGATGAAGCTACGATGGATTTTCAGAGTGTCGAATGGCAATGAGCGAAGCTGCTCGAGGCTTGAGTAGCCGGCCCCGAAGTCATCTAGGCTGACCTTCACTCCCTGGTTGTGCAAGTTTTCTGTCATGCGGCGCACCAAATCGACATTCTCTATCAGGCAACTCTCTGTGATCTCGATTTCGAGTCGATGGGGCGGGAAGTTATGCTCGACCAGGAGTTTGAGTATCTTTTCTGCGAACCATGGATCACGCAGTTGTACGGGCGAAATATTCACAGACAAGGTAAGCGAAGGGTCCCAATCGCGCGCATCGACAAAGGCCTTGATCATTAGCGATTCGGAAAGTTCGGCGATTACCCCGATCTCTTCGGCTACTGGGATGAACGACTCTGGCAATACCAAGCCCAGTTCTGGCGATTGCCAGCGGGCCAGCATTTCAAAGCCCAGGAGTTTGTTGGTCTTAAGGTCGATCTGTTGTTCGTAGTAAGGAATGAATTCACCAGCTGCGATGCCAGCGCGGATGTTTGATTCCAGTTCCTGACGCAACAATTGTTCATCAGCCATCGAACGAGTGAACCAGGAATACCGGTCCTTGCCTTGTTTTTTTGCCTGATACATCGCCATGTCCGCGCGATGCATGAGATTTTCAACGTCAGTCTCGCTATTTTCGATATCCCAGCAGGTGGCGATGCCGATTGAAATGGTGCCTTTCGATACAACACCACTTGCTTCGAATTCCGCGCCTACCGCGTCGAAAATTTTTGTGATCTGGTCATCTACCAGCTCGCGACGCGTAGGATCGAAACTCGTGACATAGGCAAATTCGTCCCCACCCAATCTGGCAATCGGTGTTCCTTTGGGAAGACAATCGCGAAGTCTTTGCGCCGTGTTGATCAAAACCTTGTCGCCAAAGGCATGGCCGTTGCGATCATTGACTTTCTTGAAGTCGTCCAAGTCGATCATGACGAAGGCCAAGGTACGGCCCTGTTCGCGCGCCTTTTGGCAGAACTCTTCGGTTCGTGCACTCATGCTGCGCCTGTTCAGGCATTCCGTTAACGGATCAATCTCTGCCAACCTGCGGGCATTGGCTTCCGCTTTCCTACGTTCGGCAATTTCTGTGGTAAGTTCTCGATACCGACGCCATCCAAAGATGATGAGTGCGATGTTTAGCAGAAGCGCATTGGCAAGCAGCTTATCAGGACCAAGTCCTTCTCCAAGCAGCGAGTTGATCGCTTCGGGCACAACCCTGCCGCCTGTCCCGACGAACAGGATTATCGATGCCGTAGCTATGCCCAGGGCTACGAAATCGCGTTCGGCCTTGCTCATCTCTGCTGGATTCTCGTTTTGCGTCATGCTCATACGATTTTCTGGCTGCTTTCCACCCGTTTCCACGAGGTAGCTTTCGCAAATCTGGCTAAAGATCAGGTTAACCCTAAGATTCGGATTCATGCTTGGATTGATCAGTGCGGTTGGGATATGCCGACCGCTCAAACTTACAGGAGATGCCTTGTGCCACGATATTGGCTGATGAAATCCGAACCATTCAAATATAGCTGGGATGACTTAGTTGCTGAAAAGGAAGGCGTTTGGGACGGGGTGCGCAATTATCGCGCCAGGAATAATCTGGCGGCAATGAAGGTAGGCGAAGAGGCATTCTTCTATCATTCGCGCGAAGGGCTGGAGATTGTTGGGATCTGCGAAATCAGTGTGGCTGGTATCAAGGATCCGACCGATCCCGAGGGCAAATGGGATGCGGTGAAGGTGAAGTCCAAGATCAAGTTGCCGCGACCAGTTACGTTAAAGCAGATCAAGGCAGAGCCAAAGCTGGCTGATTGCGAATTGATACGACTCTCTCGATTGTCGGTTGCCGAGCTCACGCCCGAAGAATGGCAGGTAATCTGCAAAATGGGGGGACTGTGACCGACAAATGCGATTTATCAAGACGATTAATGTGCCAACCTGCGACAGCTGATAAATCGCACCTACCATCATGATAAACCACGGGTTAATACTTAACCCATGCATAGATCACTTGTTCTTTTTGACGAAGCCGCAAGGCACCCATTTCTCAGATCGTTGCCTCCCCATGTCAGGCAGGTCGCAGCGGAAGAAGAAACGGAGTCCGTATGGCGGCTGACGGCAAGCGATGTCAGGGGTGCAGCCACCACCTACTTTGCGGTCTTCGCGGCTGTCCTGATCTTTATAGCCTAAGAGGGCTGGGCTTCCAGTTCAGCGCCGTAAAGCCGCTTTCCTAGCCAGGCAGAAATTACGCACATTCCGGCGCTAAGTAGCAATTGTTCAACGATCGGAATGCCGATGGCGCTCATTGCCATCGCTGCCAATGAGCCTGCCACCATTGCGCCCGAATTGACGATGTTGTTTGCCGCGATAGTCCGCGCTGCCTGATCGGGGGCGGAGCGGGTAGTGAGAAAGGCGTAAAGCGGTACAACGAACATCCCGCCTGATACCGAGATCCCAAGCAAGCAAAGCAAGATCACCGTGGCCAATGGCCATGCAAGGAACTCGCCAACATTCAGGAGGTTGGGCGGCAAGTCGCTCTGCCACATTTTGCATACAATGTAGAATGCCACCACGAACAAGCCCATGAATATTACCGAGCTTGGCGAATAGCGTGCCGAAACCTTGCCCTTGAGAAGAGCGTTGACCGAGACCGAGCCAATCGCAACGCCGACCGAGAATACTACCAGGAACAGGCTGGCGACTTCCTTACTGGCCATCAGCGTATTCTTGGCCAATGGCGGGAACTGGATGAACAGCACTGCTCCGATCGTCCAGAAAAAGCTTATTGCGAGGATAGCGAAGAATATCTGGTGATCATGTGCCGTCCTCTTCACAAGGTCGATTGAAGCTCTGATTAAGTGCCAGTCCAGCTTTTCAACCGGGCCAGTGGGTGGCGCATCTGGAACCTGTCGGCTGGAAATATAACCGAGTACCGATGTGACAATGATCCCGCCAGCGGCCAATTCGACAGGAATCCAGCCTGCCAGGATCGTGCCTGCAAGAATTGCGACATACGTCCCTGCCTCAACCAGCCCTGTGCCTGCCAGTACCTCCCCTTTCTTAAGGTGCTGTGGAAGGATGGCGTATTTGATCGGGCCGAGAAACGTCGATTGCACACCTGTTAGGAAAAGGGCGAGCAGCAATAGGGGGATAGCGATCGTCTCGATGGCGATACCTCGCCACGCCAGGAAAAGCCCGGTGGCCCCAATCATCATCAAGCCGATCTCGCAGAGCTTTACCGTACGGATAATTCGCGCCTTGTCGCGCATATCGGCAAGCTGCCCGGCTAGTGCAGACAGGATGAAGAAGGGAAGGATGAAAAGCCCCGATGCTAGCGCGCTGAACGTCGCCTCCGTGCTTTCATCACTATAGACGCTGTACACGACGAACAGCACCATCGCCGTTTTGTAAAGATTGTCGTTGAAGGCATTGAAAAGCTGCGTGATAAACAGCGGAAGAAAGCGCCGTTTTCGCAGCAAATGCGTAGTCGTGGTCATTCAGGCGCCCCCAAAGGCAAGGATTTCAGCAAATTCTAGAGCAAGCACAGCCGTAAACAAGGCGCGATTTGTATCTTTTGCCTGCCTCGATCAAAGGCTAGGATAGTATCCCGATGCTTTCCTTGCCCAATATCCTTACGCTTTCGCGAATCCTCGCCGTGCCGTTTTTGGTCTTCCTTTTGTGGTGGCCCGATTGGGAATTAGGCTATCTCATGGCCTTCGGGCTCTACAGCCTCGCGGGCATTACCGACTATTTTGATGGCTATCTCGCGCGATCGAGTGGGACCGTGTCAAAGCTTGGGCAATTCCTCGACCCGATCGCTGACAAGATAATGATTGCAGCGGTTATATTGGTGCTCACTGCACAAGGTGTGCTGCGCGGCCCATATGTCGGCGACATGCATGTAATCGCAGGGCTGATCATCCTCGTCCGCGAGATCGCTGTATCGGGCCTGCGCGAATTCCTTGGCGGCCTGCAAGTCTCGGTACCGGTCACCAAATTGGCGAAATGGAAAACGACCTGTCAGATCCTGGCACTTGGTTCGTTGATCCTTGGCCATGGCCTGCCAGACTGGAACATGATGATCGGCGATATTGAGGCGAATGTCCCGCACACAGTCGGGCTTACCACTCTATGGGGTGCCGCTATTTTGACGTTGATGACGGGCTGGGGTTATTTGCGCGTCGGCCTGAAACATATGGACTGACAAGTGACGGTCCGGGCTTCGGCCCGGGCAACTCTCGCCGAGTCTCTGCTGACTGATCAACCACTTCTAAAGCTTTTGGGGTTAGCCAACCCCCATGAGCGTAACGCTGACAACATTTCTTGGCGTCTTAATAAAGCTTGGCGCAGCCGCATTGATCTTCAATGAGGTTCGCGGAGCGGTGCTTTCCGTGCCAGTGCTTTACGGTATGTATCATTCCGGCGCGGCGCTCATGGCGATATGGTTCGGATTCTGTTCGCTTGCTGGTATCGCGCTTTCGGTAATTGTCCCGATTATCGCTGCGAAACGGCTTGAGCGCTTGGCCCAATCAAAACTGGTTGCTTTGAAAACTCGCTAACCAGCTTTGAGTTCTTCTGCCAACATCTTGAATTCATCCGCGCGCGGAGAATTCTTACGCCATATCAACGCGATTTCGCGGCTGGCACTATTTGATTTGAGTGGCCGGGCCGCAATTTGCGTGCCGTCTAATATGCCTGCATCAATCGCCATTTGCGGCAGCATTGTGAGGCCCAAATCGTTGTTGACCATTTGCACTAGCGTGTGCAGGCTAGTTCCAATCATCGCGGCCGAGGCACGAAGCTCGGGCCGGTTGCAAGCGGCCAGTGCGTGCTCTTTCAGGCAGTGACCATCTTCCAGCAATAGCAGCCGGCCCTCATCAATCATTGCAGGATCGACGCTAGCAGGCGGATCCCGGGGATCGTCTTTCGGGAAGGCCACATAGAGAGGGTCGTCTGCGATATGCGCCGATTCGACTTCTCCCGTTGCGAAGGGCAGGGCGAGGAGCACGCAATCGACCCGTCCGTGCTGCAACGACTCGACAGCATCCGCGCTCGTTTCTTCACGCAGCAGCAGTTTTAGCTCCGGCCGCTCCTTGCGCAAACGGGGCAGGATACGTGGGAGCATGAAGGGCGCGATGGTTGGTATCACGCTCATCCTCAGTGTGCCGCTAAGCGGCTTACCCGCTGCTTGAACCAGGTCGGAAAGTTCCTCTGCTTCGCGCAGTAGACGGTGCGCCTTCTCTACTACTTGCTCGCCCAGCGAAGTGAACCGCACTACGCGGCGGCTGCGTTCAACCAATGTCACGCCCAATAGCGATTCAAGCTCGCGAATCCCGGCTGAAAGCGTGGATTGCGAAACGAAGCTGGCATCCGCAGCACGGCCGAAATGGCCATGTTCGTGCAGTGCAACGAGATATTGCAGCTGCTTGATGGTGGGAAGGTAGGTGCTCACGGCCAAGGTTTCCTATTCGGCGGCCAGCGCCTCTTCCATGGAGGCCTGCATATCGTCGATATGCGTCATGGCGAGCTTTCCTTCACGCACGGCGAAGGCCAGCTTGCCTTCCACAAGTTCTAGCGCGTCGCGTCCAAAAACCTCGTATCGCCACCCCTGCAAGACGGGCAGATCACGGATTCCTGCAGCCAGTGCCTCCATCTCCTCAGCCTTGGTCAAAAGCCTAGTGGCAACCTCTATTTCGCGTGCGCGTATCTTCAGGAGAAGTTTGAGCAGGTCGGCAACCAGCGCGCCTTCCTTGCCCAGCGGCGCGCCGCGTTTCATTTTCTCGGGCAACTCGCTCTTATCGAGCGGTTCGGCCTTCTCGATGACCTTCATCAGGCGCTTGCCAATATCATTGTCTTTCCACGCGCCGGACAGCCCGCGCACCTTGGCGAGGTCGCCCTGCTTCTTAGGCGGATGGCTGGCAATATCTGCCAGCGTTTCATCGCGCATGATACGGCCACGAGGAATATTCTTGTGCTTAGCCTCTCCTTCGCGCCAGGCAGCTAGCACTTTTAGCCTGCCAAGAACGGACGGATTTCGTCCTGGCTGGCGAATCCTGCGCCAGGAGGTTTCGGGATCGACAATGTAGTTTTCTGCGTCGGAGAGCTTTTCCATCTCGGCATCAAGCCAGTCCCCACGACCAGTCTGGATCAACTTGTCCAGGATCCTGGGAAAAATCTCGGAGAGGTGGGTCACATCCCCGATCGCGTATTCAATTTGGCGATCGGTCAGGGGCCGGCGGCTCCAGTCGGTAAAACGCGCGCCCTTGTCTACCGTGATGCCCAGCCAGCTTTCGACCAAATTTGCATAGCCGATCTGTTCGGACTGGCTGACCGCCATCATCGCAATCTGCGTATCGAAAATGGGGTGGGGCGTCTTGCCCGTCATATTGACGATGATTTCGACATCCTGACCGCCAGCATGGAATACCTTGAGAACTTCTTCATTCTCGGTCAGCAAATCCAAAAGCGGCGACAGGTCGATGCCTTCGGCTAGCGGGTCGATTGCCGCTGCCTCTTCCTCATTGGCGATCTGCACCAGACACAGTTCTGGCCAATAAGTGTTCTCGCGCATGAATTCTGTATCGACCGCGACAAATTCGGATTTTTCGAGGCGCCCGCATAGGTCTTCAAGCGCTTCTGTAGTGGTAATCAGATCGTGTATTTTCATACTTCTTTTCTTTTCGTGGGATGGAGTACCACCCTCGGGATTCATCCCATCTGGCGCACGCGGGTTGACAAAACGGTACGCTTGCCCTGTTAGCGCGCCAGAAAACTGGCTGCGGCGCGTTCCGGAGCATTCCGCTGGAATAATCTTTCGGAATCATCCGTAGTGCGCGCTTAGCGCCATACTACCGAAATTGGAAAGATTTTAGATGCACGCCTATCGTACCCACAATTGCGAACAACTTGGCGAAGCCAATGTAGGCGAATCAGTCCGCCTTTCTGGCTGGATTCACCGCAAGCGTGACCATGGCGGCGTTCTGTTTGTCGACCTGCGCGATCACTATGGCATGACACAGATCGTGGCTGACGAGGACTCGCCTGCGCTCGAATTGCTCGATTCGCTGCGGCCCGAATCGGTCATTACGATTGACGGTGAAGTAAAGGCGCGCAGTACGGAAACTGTTAACTCGAACCTTTCAACCGGCGCGATCGAAGTTTTTGCTCGCGACGTTAAGGTGCAGAGTGCAGCGGCCGAACTGCCAATGCCGGTGGCCGGTGAGCAGGAATATCCCGAAGACATTCGCCTGCGTTATCGATTCCTGGACCTGAGGCGAGAGACTCTGCACGCAAATATCATGAAGCGTACGCAGATCGTGGCCGATATCCGCCAGCGGATGAACGCAGTTGGATTTAATGAATTCTCGACACCGATCCTGACCGCTTCTTCGCCAGAAGGTGCGCGTGACTTCCTGGTACCCAGTCGGATCCATGCTGGTAAATTCTATGCGCTGCCGCAGGCACCGCAGCAATATAAGCAGCTGCTGATGGTTGCGGGGTTTGACCGCTACTTCCAGATTGCACCCTGCTTCCGCGACGAAGATCCTCGGGCTGACCGCCTCCCGGGCGAGTTCTACCAACTCGACGTAGAGATGAGTTTCGTCACTCAGGAAGAGGTTTGGGACACGATCGAGCCGGTGATTGCAGGTACTTTCGAAGCGTTCGCCGAAGGGCGTCACGTAACTCCTGCAGGCGAATTCCCGCGTATTCCGTACGCCGAAGCGATACTGAAATACGGCACAGACAAGCCTGACCTGCGCAACCCGCTGATCATCAGCGATGTCACGAGCCATTTCGAAAAGTCAGGTTTTGGCCTGTTCGAGAAAATCGTGGGCGGCGGAGGCGTAGTACGTGTCGTGGCTGCCCCCAATACGCACGAGAAGAGCCGTAAATTCTTTGACGACATGAACGATTGGGCGCGCAAGGAAGGCTTTGCCGGCCTTGGTTATGTTACGCGCAAGGGCGGCGAATTCGGCGGTCCGATTGCCAAGAATCATGGGCCGGATTGCATGGCTGAGCTTTATGCAGAGCTTGGCCTCGGCGAAAATGACGGATTGTTGTTCGCTGCAGGCAAGGAAGCGGATGCTGCCAAGCTTGCCGGTGCGGCCCGTATCCGTGTTGCAGAACAGCTTGACCTGATCGACACATCCCGTTTCGAGCTGGTCTGGATTATCGATTTCCCCTTCTACGAGTATGATGAAGAGGCAAAGAAGGTAGATTTCAGCCACAACCCGTTCTCAATGCCGCAAGGTGAGCTGGATGCGCTGGAGAATCAGGATCCGCTGGAAATCCTTGCCTATCAGTATGATCTGGTCTGCAATGGCTACGAAATTGCATCAGGATCGGTACGTAACCACAAACCTGAAACCATGGTGAAGGCGTTCGAGATAGTCGGGCTTTCGAAACAGGATGTGGAGGATCAATTTGGCGGCATGTACCGCGCATTCCAGTATGGTGCGCCCCCGCATGGAGGAATGGCCGCAGGTGTCGATCGCATCGTCATGTTGCTGTGCGACGCTGTAAACCTCCGCGAAATCACGCTGTTCCCGATGAATCAGAAGGCAGAAGACCTGCTGATGGGCGCGCCAACCCCTGCAGAGCCAAAACAGCTTAGAGAGTTGCATTTGCGAATTGTAGAACCACCTAAGGAGGAATGATGCATTCAAGGGGCTTGTATACGGCCAATATTGTAATGCTCTTGCGCAATGGCGCGCCCTTGATTAGTGCACTTTCAACTTCACCAAACCCAAGAACAGAGGGAAGATTATGAGCGATACTGCCGACCGCGTGCAGAAAATTGTTGTCGAGCATCTGGGTGTCGAAGGCGACAAGGTAACCCAGGAAGCTAGCTTTATTGACGATCTTGGCGCTGACAGCCTCGATATTGTTGAGCTGGTTATGGCGTTCGAAGAAGAATTTGGCGTAGAAATCTCCGACGATGCTGCTGAAAATATAAGCACAGTCGGTGACGCGACCAAATTTATTGAAGAGAACAAGGGCTAAGCCCTGTTTGGCTCAGTCCGCCTGATCTTTGGGCGGTCAATCGACAGGCTCGACCCGAAAGCGGGCCGGGCCTGTAGCTTTTGTGGAGAACGTACATGCGTCGA
This sequence comes from Erythrobacter sp., assembly GCA_003483125.1. Classification (GTDB taxonomy): domain Bacteria; phylum Pseudomonadota; class Alphaproteobacteria; order Sphingomonadales; family Sphingomonadaceae; genus Erythrobacter. Next base: position 9,677 of record DMWU01000024.1, read on the forward strand.
GTGGTTGTAACCGGGCTTGGACTAGTCACGCCGTTGGGTGGCGATGTCGAAACGAGCTGGAGCAATCTTATTGCGGGAAAGAGCGGCGCAGGGCCGATCACCCGTTTTGATGCCTCAAATCAGAAGTGTCAGATCGCTTGCGAGGTAAAGCCTAAGGATCATGAATTCGGTTTCGATCCGGACAAACGCGTTGATCACAAGGTCCAGCGTCAAGTTGATCCCTTCATTATCTACGGCATTGATGCGGCCGGCCAGGCATTGGAAGATGCCGGACTCGAGGACATGGATGACGATCTCAAAGAGCGGACTGGCTGCTCAATTGGTTCGGGAATTGGCGGTCTTCCGGGCATTGAACTCGAATCGGTCAATCTGCATGAACGAGGTCCTGGCCGCGTGTCTCCGCACTTTGTCCACGGCCGTTTGATCAACCTGATCAGCGGACAGGTCTCAATCAAGTACGGTCTTATGGGTCCAAACCATGCCGTAGTGACGGCGTGTTCGACGGGCGCCCATTCGATGGGTGATGCGGCCCGCATGATCAAGGACGGCGATGCAGATGTAATGCTCGCCGGCGGTGCAGAAAGCACGATTAATCCCTTGGGCGTTGCCGGTTTTGCACAAGCTCGTGCGCTGAATATGAGCATGAATGACCGCCCCGAAGAAGCCAGCAGGCCATATGACAAGGATCGTGACGGCTTCGTAATGGGTGAGGGTGCCGGTGTAGTCGTTCTCGAAGAGTATGAACATGCCAATACTCGCGGTGCGAAGATCTATGCCGAAGTGGTCGGTTATGGCCTTTCGGGCGACGCCTATCACGTCACGGCACCGCACCCTGAAGGTAAGGGCGCGGAACTGGCGATGAAGATGGCCTTGAAAAAGGCTGGTATGGGGCCAGGCGACATTGATTACGTAAATGCGCACGGCACCTCGACCATGGCTGACACAGTCGAGCTTGGTGCGGTCAAGCGGGTATTGGGTGACGATTTGGGCGGGGCTTCTATGTCGAGCACCAAGTCTGCCATAGGCCACCTGCTAGGCGGTGCGGGCGCGGTTGAGGCGATCTTCTGCATCCTGGCGATGCGCGATGGAGTAGTGCCACCGACACTCAATCTCCATAATCCCGATGAGGGAACGGAAGGCGTTGATCTTGTCCCGCTTAAGTCAAAGCAGCGCGAAGTAAATTCCGTACTCAATAACAGCTTTGGCTTTGGCGGCACTAATGCCTGCCTGATCATGAAGAAGGTCGACTAAGGTGAAACGGCTGGGCTGCATTATTGCGCCCTTTACTGCCTTGCTCCTGATTGTCGCAGTTTTCTTTCCGGCAATGCTGTTTGGCACGGCCAGCATCGATGAAGATAGTGAATTCATCATCCCATCGGGGGCTTCGCTGACCTCGGTGGCGAACATGCTCGAGGATCAGGGACACATCAGTTCTGCTGATGGCTTCCTGTTGCGTGCAAAGCTTCTGGGCGGAAACGAGCCCATCCAGGCTGGCGAATTTCTATTGACGCCAGAGATGGATCAGGCTGCCATTCTAGCAGCTTTCCAGCGTGGGCAAGTGATCCGTCGCTTTGTTACTATCCCTGAAGGCATGCCGTCGATCCTGGTGTATGAGCGCCTGATGGCACAGGAAATGCTGAGCGGCGAAATCGAAGTTCCCCCAGAAGGCTCAATTCTTCCAGACACTTATGATTTCGAGCGCGGCGAAAGCAGGCAGGCCCTGCTTGGCCGTATGCAATCCGCCATGGCCGCATATTTGGAGGAAGCATGGGAAGTGCGCGGTAGCGATATCGCTGTCGACAATGCGCGCGATGCCCTGATCCTAGCGAGCGTGGTCGAGAAAGAAACAAGCGTGCCGAGCGAGCGGCGCATGGTCGCCGGCCTTTACTCCAATCGCTTGAAGGTCGGGATGAGGCTGCAGGCGGACCCGACGATCATCTACCCGATTACGCAAGGGAAGCCGCTGGGTCGCCGAATCCGTCAGTCAGAGATTGCCGCGGTGAATGATTACAATACCTATTCGATGGGTGGATTGCCCAAGGGGCCAATCACCAACCCTGGCCGCGAGAGTATTGCTGCGGTGCTCAATCCTGCTGAAACATCGGCGCTGTTCATGGTTGCAGATGGCACTGACGGACATGCATTTGCGGACACAGCAGCCGAGCATCAGGCCAATGTTGAGCGTTGGTATGCGATCCGACGTGAACGCGGTGAGATGTAACGCACTTGCCCTTTAAGGTGTAACGATCGGAAAGCTTGAGGGCATGGGATCCAGCGCGGCCCCTGCAGTCTCTTTGGTAGTGAGTCGGTCGATCAGGATCCAGCCAGTATCTCCGCGGATGACCATCATCTTTGCCAGATCAAAACCGCGCACCTGCCAAACATTGCCGGTAAGCTGGAACAGGCCATGATGCTTCAGGTATCGCATATGTCGCCACAGGCTGAGATGGACTGTCAATGGCACTGCGCCCTCGACGAAGTCATAGGCACCAAGGTTCCGAACGACCTGTCCGTTGGCATTGCGGATAATCGGATCTTCTCGTGTTCCAAGGAAGCCACGAGTTGCAAAGTCCTGATCGCGTGTGCCGTCTTCAGG
>DMWU01000024.1:12505-14443 GCA_003483125.1 Erythrobacter sp.
TCGCAAAGTCCTGGTCGCGTGTGCCGTCTTCAGGAAGTTCAGCCGCTGCGCGCTGCCGCGCCTTTATCGTTGCCCGCGTCGCAGGCTTTGGCTGCGTCAGCGCATGTCCACGCATGGCGATTGCGAGACTTGCGCTTGCCAACAAAGCGGCAGCGTGAATTGACGTATGCGTCCTATTCCCCTCCAGACCAAAAATCAGATTGCAACCAAGCCAACCCATCCGCAAGTGTGACGTTGCGTAAACTTGTCGGGCCGTTGCATAGAAGTCAGATGGAAAAACCCCCCTTCATCGTCACAGCTGCCTTGCCGCGCGACCTTTTTGCATGGGCGAACCAGCTACGATGCGAGCATTTCCCGCCAGAGCGTAGCCATCTTCATGCTCACGTCACATTGTTCCATTCATTCGCGCCGTCTCTTTATGAGGAGTTAAAAACCTTGCTGCCGCGTGTCGCAAGTGAGTTTGCCCCTGTTCCCGCAAGGCTGCTCGGATTGATGGATCTGGGGAAGGGAACCGCTCTGGCTATCGAGAGTGCGGGAATGCTGCGCATACGCGAATTGATCGCCGATCACTTCCACGGCAGTCTTACCTTACAGGATTTGCATGAGCCTTGTTTGCACATCACCATCCAGAACAAGGTGAGCAAGGAAAAGGCCAGGGAACTGCAGGCGATGCTTTCCCCCAAGCTGGAGCCGCGCAAGTTCAATTTTGCCGGGCTTGAACTGCACATCTATCGTGGAGGACCTTGGGAAGAAGCTGGGAAATTTGCCTTTCGTGGGCAAGCCGATGCATGTTGTTGACTTGCGTGACTGGCGGAGGGTTTGATGGCGCAATCGCTTGGTGATTCAATGCTGTTGCTTGCAGGGGCACTTGCAATCATAGGCATAGCCTTCGGCTCAGTATTGAGAATGCGGTTGGCAATCCTCGCAGCCGGGCTGGCAGTACTGTTTCATTTCGCATTTATCGACTGGAACCTGGCCGGCTTTAGTCTTGCCTCTATTTTCGTGATCGTCAGTGGGGTGAGGTTATCGTCAGTGATCCGTCATGCGCGCGCGGGTGCTGTGCTCGATCATGAACGCGAACTTTTCCAGCAGGTTATGCAGGTAGAGGATCCCGCCAGGCAACAGCGGTTGCGCGATGTCCTGCATTGGCAGGACGTTGCCTCGGGCGAGGTGCTCATGCAGCAGGGGGATAAGGCACCCCCACTTATCTATATCGCACAGGGCACTGCCACGATTGCGCATGATGGCAAGCCAATCGGCACTTGCAGCGCAGGCGACTTCCTGGGTGAAATGAGCGTAGTTTCAGGCGAGCAGGCGAGCGCGACAGTTACTGCGGGTGAGGGAATGCGTATTGCGAAATTTCATCGCGCAGCGCTCGCAGAGATGGTTCGCCACGTACCAGAACTGGGCCGTGCGATTGATGGCGCGCTCAATCGCAGCCTTGCGAGCAAACTGTTGAGGATGAACCAGGGAACCGGCTCAGGCTCTGCCGACGAATAATCTGGCATTTCGGCTGTTGACCCGCGCGCAGTGCGGCCCTAAATGCGCCGCCTGCCGTGAGGTATATCATTCCGGCATTTGCCCCTCGGCAAACAGTATGGGGCGGAGTAGCTCAGGTGGTTAGAGCAGCGGAATCATAATCCGCGTGTCGGGGGTTCAAGTCCCTCCTCCGCTACCAAAAACCATTGAAAAACAGATGCTTAACAGTGCAGTTTCTTTGCATTTGTTTTAGTGCAATACTTAGACACAACTAGACACTCTTTCTAAGGTATCGATTCAGTGGCAGAATCCGTAAACTCAAAGAAAGCAATCAAGAAAATACGGCGTAGAAGAGATCCTGTAGACTTAGATATTGAAGCAGAACTCAGCACATACGACGATTGAAAACACACTACTGCTTACAATCACTGAGCTTCATTTGAACTGATTACGATTTTC
>DMWU01000262.1 GCA_003483125.1 Erythrobacter sp.
CAAGCTAATCCAACGCGGGCCCATCCAAAGGCGATAAATCTTTGGTCCGAAGACATTATCCGGTATTAGCTCAAATTTCTCTGAGTTATTCCGAACCTAAGGGCAGGTTCCCACGCGTTACGCACCCGTGCGCNNATTCCCTACTGCTGCCTCCCGTAGGAGTCTGGGCCGTGTCTCAGTCCCAGTGTTGCTGATCATCCTCTAAAACCAGCTATAGATCGTAGACTTGGTAGGCCATTACCCCACCAACTATCTAATCTAACGCGGGCCGATCCTTCTCCGATAAATCTTTCCCCCCCATCAAATGCCATCCGGCATTCAACAGAATTTCCGTCAACCAAATGGAATTTGATTGGGGGGCGTATAAGGTATTACTCACCGTTTCCAGTGGCTATTCCTTAGAGAAGGGCACGTTCCCACGCGTTACTAACCCGTCCGCCGCTCACCCGAAGGCGCGCTCGACTTGCATGTGTTAGGCCTGCCGCCAGCGTTCGTTCTGAGCCAGGATCAAACTCTCAAGTTTGTGTCACTCACCAAACAGGCGCAATCCGAGGATCGCCAACCCGCAAGGCAAGAGCTTCAAGGAGCCGATACCTGCACTGTCAAACGTAATGGATACGAATGGACATGCATCATCACATACCGAACGTGGAGCTCGGCAAGGATGTGGCAATCGGCTTATAGGTTACCGGTGATCGCGGCCTTGAGGTCCGCGGACCGGGCGCCGTCGCCCACATGTCCCTTCATCAAAAACTAACAATGTCAAAGAGCCACTCAACATAAAAGGCGGACAGCAAAGTCACCCCGATTTCTACCGGGGGACCGGCTATCCGACTATGTTGGCGACCGTTGCGGTCGGAGCCAGTAAGAAACCGGCAGCGCCGCGTCGGTGAGGGGCCATATATGGGGGGCTTTGAGTCGGGTCAACGCCTTTTTGCAATTTTATTTCACAAAGTCGAAAAAAGTTCATTCTCCCAGTAATTTACGAGAGCCGGAACTGTGAAAAACGGGGACTTCAACGCTTATGCTGAGTTTGGCTGTTTATGGGGCTTACTAGGTGCACCATAAACAATCGCTGGACGCAGATCGAGTTTCGGTTCGCAAAGATAGTCGAAATGGTGCTGGATCCGGCCGACACTTTCGCCCCCATAAAAAGGCTAAGCTTGATTCGACAACGCAATTATTCGTTCCGACAGACGCATTTGGGATCCAACCGCCCAGATGATACAATGCGCAACTTATGTAACGCGCAGGCTGGCATCTAAATGATCGTGACGGCGATACGCGAGAATAGGAAAAGATCGATATGAACCCCCTCTGGATGACCACTGTACTGCCTGGGCTTTTGACGGCCAGTGCTTTGCAAGAGGTACAGCCTAAGCCGATCGCGCCTGATCTTGCCGATGCGAATACAGAGATCATTACTCTTGATGAGGACCGGCATGATCGAATGACGATTCCAGTCACAATTGATGGAGTTGGGCCATTCAACTTCATGATCGACACCGGATCACAGGCGACGGCAATCACCAACATCGTCTATGATCAGATGACGCTGCCCTCATTGGGAACGGCCACTCTCGTTGGTATGGCTAGCAGGCGCCAAGTGGAACTGGTCGAACTCGATCGGCTAAAGGTGGGTAGCCGTACAATTCACAATCTGGCTGCACCCGTGCTGCAACGTAACCACGTCGGCGCAGACGGAATCATTGGCCTCGACACCTTGCAAGACTTCCGCGTCCTATTCGACTTTAGAAAAGAAACGATCGCGGTTGCAGACGTCGAAGACAAGCGGTCGAACCGCGGATTTGAGATCGTCGTTCGGGCACGGCACAAACTGGGCCAGCTGCTGATCACCGACGCATATGTCGAAGGGGTGAAGGCGACTGTTATTATCGATACGGGCGCGCAAGCAACTTTGGGCAATCTGGCACTTCGCGAACGCATTCGGGCACGGCGCGCGGCCGAGGTAAAAACCACCGACGTGAATGGTGTTTCGATTATGGGCGAACTTTCATATGCCCGTACACTACGTATCGAAGGCTTGGAGTTGCGAGGGGTCCCGATCACTTATGCAGATGCTCCAGCTTTTGAGGCATTGGGTCTACAGGACAAGCCTGTGCTTTCATTGGGCATGCAGCACCTTAAAGTCTTCGACCGAATAGCGATCGATTTCTCTGAACGTCGAGTTTTGTTCGATCTACCTCGCCGATTAAGGCAGAGGGGTGTTACGCAGAGCCCCATGGGCGGTCGACTGTAAGACTTGGGGCGGCGGGCCATTGCAGGCCCGCCACCTCCCATAACTCACCAGCCGGTCGCTGGTACGCGTAGCTCAGCGTGTGAGAGATCCAGCTCGTCAAAGGCGATCACTTCGACTTCGCCGTATTTTGCTTTCAGGTCTTCGGCAAAATACTGGGCATCCCCTACGATTATCAACGAAACGCGATCCTCGCTGAGGAATTCAGAGGCAATTGAGGCTACATCCTGCGGAGAGACCGAAGCAAGGCGATCTGCCACTTTCACCGCTTCTTCCGGCGCAATGCCTCGCAACAGCAGGCTTGCGACGATGCCGTTGAAGCCGCCGCTCGTTTCAAGGCTGCGTGCCAAGGCACCGCCAAGGAAAAGCCGTCGCTTTTGCAGCACGTCTTCTTCCTGAACCTCGCTACCAAGACGGGCGAATTGTTCGAAGAAGACGTCGGCCACTTCGTCGGCCGTATCATTTTTCGTCTGCGCATTTGCGGTTAGCGTAGCCGTATCCGCCCTCGTTGCCAGCGAGCTGTAGGCACCGTAGCTGAGCCCGCGTTTGGTGCGCACCTCGTCGAACAACCAACCATTGCTGCCAGAACCAAGCACGGTGTTAGCCAGCCACAGTTTGTAGAATTGTGGATCATTGCGAGAGAGCGCCCTTACGCCTGCAATGACTGCAGCCTGCCCTGCATCGGGCATATCAACCACCACCACACGGGGGGCTGGGTCAGTGCCAGCAGAGTTTGCAACTCGCTCAGCCACTTCCTGCTCCGATGACCAGTCACCAAACAATCCGCCAGCCAATGCAGCCGCTTCATCAGAAGAGATGCCACCGCTGACCACGATCTTGGCGCTTGCCGGGTGCCAATATGAGGAACGATGTGCAGCCAAATCCTCACGCGTGATCTGTCCAAGGCTTTCGGGCGTTGCGACACGGCCATAGGGCGCATCGCCATACAGAACCCTGCTAGCCACAAGTCCGGCCAGCGCGCCCGGATTCTTCAGGTTCGCGATAAGGCCGTCGATAGTACGCTTTCTTTCGCGCTCAAATTCTTCGGCCGGATAATCAGCATTAGTGATGATATCGACCAAGACCTCCCCGGCCTTGGCCAGGTTCACACTAGGCGCGGTCAGGCTCACGAATGTACCATCCGGCCCTGCGTTGAAACCAATGCTCGCGCCAAGCGATTCCACCATCGCCGCAATCTCCGTGGCGCTGCGCGATGCCGTGCCCTTGTCTGCAAGCGAGGCCGCAAGACCAGCCAGCCCAGCCTTGTCCGCAGGATCGGTCGCATCACCTCCTGGAAATACGACAGTGATGGTAGCTATCGGAACATTGCTCGTCTGCGCGCTTACCAATGGAATGCCATTGGGAAGCATAGTCTCTACGAAACCGGCACGTTCCACCGCTGGCGGCTCGCCCGGTGCAGGCGGTGCCATCCGTTCGCCTTCAGGCAGAACGGCACGCGGCTCGCCGGTTGCGGGAGGAACCGTGCCATAGATCGGCCGAGGTACCGGATTTGCATAGGCGTCTGGATTGTCTTCGCCGGCCTGGTAGGTCAGCGTAACCTTGCCTTCCGGCCGCAGCCAGTAATGCGCGACGCGGCGGATATCTTCGGCTGTAACCGCAGTAATCGCTTCCAGCCGTTTGTCAGCTGCATCCGGATCGCCGGTCGAAACCAGCGCTTCGCCTAATTCAAATGCGCGGCCCTGCGCAGTCTGTCGTGAGGAAAGGGCTGATGCAAAGATTTCGTTCTTCGCTTCGCTGAGTTCGGCATCCGAGACCAGCTCGATCCGGATTCGTTCAATCTCGGAATTCAATATGGCACCTGCCTCCTCCTGGTCGGCAGCGGGGCTTAGGACTGCGAAATTGGCGATAAAGCCACCGTCCTCGCTCATCTGATCAAAATGTGCGGCATTGACCGCCTTGCCACTACGCACCAACGCATCGTGCAGTCTGCTATTGTCACCGCTTGCAAGTATCGCGGATAGCACCTCCAACGCGGCGGCATCCTGGCTCTTCACCGAAGGTGCTTTCCAAACTCCGCCAACCACAGGCAGTGGCACGTTGGGCGCGGTCGCACTTATGAATCGCGGCACGTTTCGTTCCGGCTCGATCGAATTGATCCCTAGGCTAAGCGGGTTCGCACGCGGAGGAATGTCGCCGAAATACCGGTCGACCAGCTCGCGCAGCCTCTCTAGTTCAAAATTGCCAGAGACGATCAATGTTGCAGTGTCAGGACCATAAAATGCTTGGTGAAAGGCACGCGCATCATCGAGCGTGGCCGAATCCAGGTCTTCGATCGAGCCAATGCCGGGCCTGCGCATCGGCAATACATCAAAGGCGTTCTCGGGAATAACGAAGCGCTGCAGCCTGCCATAAGGCGGCGCAAGCACGCGCTGACGTAGCTCTTCCTTCACGACCGAGCGCTCTTTCTCGAACACTTCGCTATCCACCACAGGAAAAGCCATTCGCTCGCGATGCGTCCAAAGCATGGTCTCGAGATATTCGGCAGGCACCGTCTCGTAATAGTTGGTGCGGTCAACCCAGTTGGATGCGTTACGGACACCGCCAACATCTTCCGTCAGCCGGTTGATCATATTGTAGGGCATATTCACCGTCTTGCGGCTGAGGATATGCTCGAAAAGATGCGAGAATCCCGAACGTCCTTCGGGGTCGTGCTTGGCGCCAACTTCATACCAGAGAGAGGTGGTAACATTGGCGGTGCTGTTGTCTTCAATTGCGATTACCTGAAGCCCATTCTCCAACGTCCAGCGTGAATATTCGATCTTGGGCGCACTGAGCGTCGGTGCCTCTCCACCATGTTGATCGGCCATGGCAGGACCGGCCATTGCAATTGTCAGCCCACCCGCGCTTGCAAGCATGAGATCCTTGAGCATCAAAATAAGTTCCCCGATGAATTTTACATTCCGGCGTACTAGAGCGTGCGGCGGCGTCAATCACAACAGTAAATCGCGCCAATTACCTATCAATCGCTAATAATCTTCGACGCACGACAATCATGGGCAATCACGCCCTATTCGTCACTTGGAAAACGGTTGAAATTAGGGAGTTCATGCAGCGTCGATTCCCATTGGATCGCGTCAGTCATTTGCACATTCTTTTCGGGTGCAAACTCTTCGGGATCATCAAGCGTCGCGGTCTGAATATCGACCGTGCCAGGCGAAACATTCTCGTTGATATACCAAAGCCCCGTTCCGCATTTCCCGCAGAAGTAGCGCTGCGTATCGGGGGATGATCGGTATTCGACTGGCGAGCCTTTCTCGATTGCGAAATCATCTGCCGCCACACCAATCCATGGAACTGCTGGTGCACCCGCACATCTCCTGCAATCTTCGCAATGGCAGACGGAACTATGCCGCGCCCCACCCTGGAAGCTGTAGACAATCGCCCCGCAATGGCATCGTCCCTTGGGCATAGTTTTCTCTCCTGCTAAGTGTCAGGAGACTAGCAGTGGGAGCCGCTCCGCGAAAGCTCTTCAAGAATTGCGACCGCGCGCGCGCCATCCCCCCCAGGTACAAATGCATGATCATGGTAATAGGCGGCAACCATATTGCAGGCGATGCCATGTTCGGCGAGCGCGCTTGAGACCGCCGCGGTAAGTCCAAATCCCGTCAATGAGCTACGCACCATCAGCGATATACGAGCGAAGGCAGGGCCTACTTCGCCCAGTTCACGCGCCAGAGGCTCTGGAACGATAGCGGTAACGCCTTCATCTTCGCGGAATGTGCCAATAGCCCTGCCTAGTGCCTGCGGAGCGATATCCGGCGTAACAATCATGAAGCAATATGCAGTTGGATCGAGCCGGGGCGCCATTTGCGCCACCATCTCGTCGCGGGATTCGATCGGCTCTGCCATCGCTAGAGGATGTATTTGCTGAGGTCGCTATCGCCGGCCAATTCGGACAGGCGCTCGAGCACATAAGCTGCATCGATCTTAACAGTCTTACCGACATGGTCTTCCGCATCGAAGCTGATATCCTCAAGCAGCTTTTCCATCACGGTCTGCAGCCGCCGCGCACCGATATTCTCGACACTTTCGTTAACCTGAGCAGCAATTCTTGCGACTTCGGCCACCGCATCATCGGTGATGTCGAGCTCTACCTTCTCAGTACCGATCAGTGCCTTGTATTGTTCGACCAGGTTCGCACGCGTTTCAGAAAGAATGCGGACAAAATCTTCCTCGGTCAGGGCGCGTAGTTCAACGCGAATTGGCAAGCGGCCCTGTAACTCGGGAAGCATATCCGACGGCTTGGCAAGATGGAACGCACCCGATGCGATGAAGAGGATGTGATCGGTCTTCATCGGGCCATATTTGGTGCTGACGGTAGTACCTTCGATCAGGGGCAGCAGATCACGCTGTACGCCCTCTCGACTTACAGAGCCACCACGCACGTCGCTGACGGCAATTTTGTCGATCTCGTCAAGGAAGACGATGCCGTTGGTTTCAGCATTGCGGAGCGCCGCCTGCGTGACATCGTCCTGGTCGAGCCGCTTGTCAGCCTCTTCATCAACCAGCTTGTCCCAAGCATCGGGAACCTTGAGCTTGCGGCGCTTGGTCGGCTTGCGGCCTAGCGCCTTACCCATGATGTCCGACAGGTCGATCATGCCGACATTGCCGCCCATTCCGCCCATGTCGAATGGCATTTGCGGCGCTTCTTCAACGTCGATCTCGACTTCGGTATCGTTCATTGCATTCTGGACGATACGCTCGCGGAAGGCTTCTCGCGTGGCCTCAGAAGCATTATCGCCAACCAGTGCAGTCAGCAGCCGCTCCATTGCAGCTTCCGATGCGGCTTCGCGCACGGCCTCGCGTCGGCGCTCTTTCTCCAGCCGGATCGCTTCCTCTGCAAGGTCGCGCGCGATCTGTTCGACATCACGGCCGACATAGCCGACCTCGGTGAACTTGGTCGCCTCGACCTTCACAAAGGGTGCCTCGGCCAGTTTCGCCAGCCTGCGGCTGATCTCTGTCTTGCCGCAGCCGGTCGGGCCGATCATGAGGATGTTCTTGGGCGTTACTTCGTCGCGCAGTTCGCCAGACAGCCTCTGACGACGCCAGCGATTGCGCAGCGCCACCGCGACTGCGCGCTTGGCGTCCTTCTGCCCGATAATATGTTCATCAAGCGCAGCGACGATTGCCTTGGGAGTGAGATTGTCGGTCATATCCTGATAGTTCTTTCGCCCTTCAGACTGTCTCGAGCGTCACATTGCCATTGGTGAACACGCAAATATCGGCAGCGACCTGCATGGCCTTGGTCGCAATTTGCTCTGCATCGTCCTCATACTCGGCTAGCGCGCGGGCCGCTGCGAGCGCGAAATTGCCGCCCGATCCGATCGCCGCAATGCCCCCTTCTGGCTCCAGAACGTCACCATTGCCGGTTAGCACAAGCAGGCTCTCGCTATCGGCAACGATCATCAGAGCCTCAAGATTGCGAAGATATTTGTCGGTCCGCCAATCCTTGGCGAGTTCCACAGAGGCGCGCAGTAGCTGGCCCGAATATTGCTCCAGCTTCTTTTCCAACCGTTCGAATAAAGTGAAGGCGTCGGCTGTCGCCCCAGCAAAACCGGCCACGACCTTGCCACCCTCCCCAATCCGGCGAACCTTGCGCGCATTGGGCTTCATTACGGTATTGCCCATCGATACCTGTCCATCGCCAGCAATCACTGTCTTGTCGCCGCGCTTTACGCCGACAATCGTGGTACCGTGCCATTGGATCAGGCCGTGGTCTGATGCATGTTTTTCCATAAGAGTGCGATATGGGGAGCGCAGCCCGCCGGTCAAGCTGTTACGCTATTGAGAAGGATTGCCCAGTTAGGGGCCGCCGGGCCCACCAGCACCTGGCGCACCGACTTGGCCGATATTGCCGAAGAGGTCTTCCAGGAAGCCCCGCTCCCGACCAAGCGTAGGAGTTGAGTCTCCATCTGGCCGCAGGAATGCAACGCGTTCCATTCCACTTCGCTCGACAGAGGCGACGTTGCCCTTAGCATCGAACTTTATAGCCATCACGGCATGCTGCCTGATGCGCGGGCGGACAAAGGGGCGGCGGCCTGTCACGCTGGAAACGTAATACCAGGTCGGCTCGCCAAATTGGCTGGTGAAGCTGGGACGTCCCAGCGTTCCTTCGACAGAACGTTGGTTATCGATACCCGGCTGGACCGAATTGACCAGAACGGCATCGACCACATAGCCGCGCGATTCGCGGATCGAAGTGCAGCCCGCAAGGCCTAGCCCTACTACTGCAACCAGGCCCAATTTGATTGCCCTGCGCATTTCCATCAATTCAACAACCTCTTGTCCGTTTAGCGGCCAACTGTGATTTGCACCTCGCCGCAGGCATCCTATATCGCCCACAGATGCCTTAGGGCGGCAAAGCGCAGCTTGCAACGCCGCTGATCGCCGCCCCTGGGCATTATGAATTGAATTGAGGCTGAACATCCGATGCTTGAGCAGATCAAATCTTCACTGTCGCGCCTTTTGGGTACCGAAGAGGACCCCCGCGAAAGCCTACGCCCCTTGTGGCATCGCACGGTTGAATTGGCACGACTGAAACACTGGTATGCCAATTGCCACGTTGAAGACAGTGTAAGCGGCAGGTTCGATATGATCTGCGCAGTCTTGAGCGTTGTAATGGTTCGGCTGGAGGCCAGCGAGTTGCGAGCTGAAAGCTCACTGCTGGCCGAACTGTTTGTCGAAGATATGGACGGGCAGTTGCGTGAATTTGGGGTCAACGATGTTGTCGTGGGCAAACGCGTGGGCAAGCTGATGAGCACGCTGGGCGGCAGGCTGGGTGCGATTCGCAGCGTCTTGAACCAGCATGACGAGGCCAAGCTGGCAGACGCGATGGAGCGAAATATCACCTATACGGATGACGGCTCGTCACAATGCGTCGCGGAGAAACTGCTCGGCCTGCACGACGCGCTGGCAAAAGTCAGTGGCGAAGCGCTGATTGCGGCAGACTTCGAGCTGGTAGAAGCTGCATGAACTCTGAAACATCAAGCGGAGAATTATCCCGCATCGTGAAAGTACGCCCGCTGCCGGGCGACGCGGTCGAAGTCGAGGCTGATGAAGCTGAGCGCGCGGCACTTGCCAAGCGATTTGGACTGCCCGCCGTCAAAAGCTTGCGCGCCGAAGTCTCGCTTGAACAAGATGGCGGCTCAATCCTGGCGCGGGGCATGCTTGATGCCCAGATCATCCAGAATTGTGCAATTTCCGGCGAGGAGTTTGCAGTGTCGATCGATGAGCCAATCTTACTGCGTTTCATCGAGGCGCGTGGCCCGGAGCCAAGCGAGGATGAAGAAGAGATCGAAATCGAATTGTCAGAGGAAGATTGCGACGAGATCGAATATTCGGGCGACGCCTTCGACCTGGGCGAGGCAATAGCGCAATCTCTTGGCCTGGCCATCGATCCCTATGCCGAAGGACCCAATGCCGATGCGGCGCGCAAGGATGCGGGCATATCGGGCGACGATGAGCCCAGCGGCCCGCTGGCCGAAGCACTCAAGGGATTGAAACGGGACTAGGCACCAGCATTACTGCTGGCCAAGTTCCTGGAGCAATTCGGTGAACCAGGGCAATGACACGTCGAATGCCTTGCCACCTTCGATCCGGTCAAACTCGATCACGCGCAGCTCGTCATCGCGCTCCTCGTCCTGTCCAACCACACCTGCCTCGCCTCGCAATGCCGCATCGACGGCGTGGGCAATACAGGCGCGGATCAGTTCGAGATCAGCACCATTCGCCGGGGCCGAACGAGAGAAATACCCACTCTTTTGGACCAGCACTTTTTCTGCGCCCAACTCGTCGGCAAGACGCTTGGCGAACCATTGGCCCGGATTGATCTTATCGAGCTGAACATGACCGAACGGATCGCGCGGGATCTCTTCCCCTGCTTCCTCCATCGCGGCAACAATTTCGGTCAGGCCCGCACCTTCTGAGATGAACAAGTTCACTCCGTCGAGCCTGTCCATGATCGATCGCAGTCGCTTGGATTCACCCGCGATATCGAATGGGCGTTCGGGAACGTAAACGCCATGAACATCCCAACGTTCTGACGAATCTTCCAGCCATTCGGCAAAGGGAGTACTTTGCACCCATTGATGGTGAGCCAGCGCCGTCGCCGCGGTGAGCCAACCGCAATTTCGGCCCATAACCTCGTGCACGATCAGCATGCGGGGGTTTGACGTGTGCTCTGCGATAATGTTGCGGGCATAGGCTGCGCCATGCTCTGCAGCGGTCCAGGCGCCAAGCGATTGCCTGATCGGGATAACATCATTGTCGATTGTCTTGGGCAAGCCAACGACGGTCAGCTTAGATCCATGCTCACCCAGATATTCGGCCAGCTCGGCCGCTGCGGTATTGGTGTCGTCCCCCCCAATCGTATGCAGGATATCCACCCCGTCGCGGCTCAACTGTTCGGCGGCAATCTTCAATGGATCCTGTCCCGGCTCTACCAAGCCTCGCTTGACGCAATCCTCGACATTGGTGAGCTTGACCCGGCTGTTACCGATCGGGCTGCCACCAAACGCGTGAAGCCGGTTGGCAGTCGCGCGAACCTTGTCCGTTACCTCCAATATCTCGCCGGTCAGCAGCCCCGCATAACCATTGCGATAGGCGATGATGCGTATGTCGGGCGCGACCTCGGTATATCGTTCGATCAGCCCGGCAACGGCGGAGGAAAGGCACGGGGCAATTCCGCCCGCAGTTAACATTGCTACAGTCGTGACAGCCATTCACCCTATCTGCCAAGCCAAACTGGCTTCGGCTAGTGTGAATTGGAATGCCTAAATCAAAAAAGATGGCGAACGCCTAGGGCTTGGCGGCCTCTTCAGAAATCCTGTCGATGATCGGGCAATCGGGCCGATCATTCCCGTGACATTTGCTGGCGAGTTCGAGCAGCGTCTTGCGCATGGCGGCCAGCCCTTTCGCCTTGCGCCCAAGTTCCTCTGCCCGCGCAAGCGCAAGGGCCTTCACATCTGCACTGTTGCGGTCATCGTCACTCCACAGGCCGAGTAGTTCGCGGATCTCCTCTATGGGGAAGCCCAGATCGCGCGCATTAGCGGCAAATCGCAACCGGTGAACGTCAGCATCCGAGTAATCGCGATAGCCGCTATCTCGCCGCGCAGGCGACGGGATGAGGCCAATCTTTTCATAGTGGCGGATCATCCTCTCGGACACTCCACTTATGCGCGATGCCTCACCAATCTTCATATTCTTGCCCTGTTAAGTCGCAGCGCATTGGTTACGACGCTTACAGATGAAAGCGACATTGCCGCTGCAGCGATGATCGGTGAAAGCAGGAGGCCGAAAGCGGGATAGAGCGCGCCTGCTGCCACTGGCACGCCTAGCGCATTATAGAAGAAAGCGAAGAACAGGTTCTGGCGAATATTGGCCATAGTCTTGCGGCTAAGGCTCATCGCCGCGGCGATACCGGTAAGATCACTCTTTAACAGGGTTACGCCAGCGCTTTCCATAGCGACATCGGTTCCAGATCCCATGGCGATCCCGACATCGGCTGCGGCAAGTGCAGGCGCATCGTTCACGCCGTCACCAGCCATAGCAACAACACTTCCTTCTTCGCGGAGCCGGGCCACGACCGCGCTCTTGCGGTCTGGCAATATATCTGCCTCGACCTCGGTAATGCCCAGTTGGCCTGCAACTGCCTGTGCCGTCGTATGATTGTCGCCGGTCAGCATGACAATGCGGATTCCCGCCCGCTTCAATTGCTCGAGCGCGGCAGGTGTGCTGGATTTGATCGGGTCGGCAATCGCGAACACGCCCGCAGCGCTGCCGCCCACCGCAATATAGATGGCGGTTGCGCCCTCGCCGCGCAGTTCCTCTGCCACAGCATCCAATGCATCGGTCGCAACTTCCATTTCCTGCATGAAGCGGGCATTGCCAAGTGCGACGGGTATTCCCTTAACCACACCCTTAGCACCCTTGCCGGTAGGCGAATCAAAGTCGTCAACATCAGAAATCGACATGCCGCGTTCGTTCGCCGCATCAACGATGGCAATTGCCAGCGGGTGCTCCGAGGATCTCTCCACAGCTGCGGCAAGGCGTAGAAGCTCATTTTCGTCCACCTGACCGGCACTAACAATCCTGGTCAGGGCGGGCTTTCCCTTGGTAAGCGTGCCGGTCTTGTCCACCACCAGAGTGTCGACCTTTTCCAACCTTTCAAGCGCGGCGGCATCCTTGATCAGCACGCCAAACGAAGCGCCCCGCCCTACACCGACCATGATCGACATGGGTGTAGCCAGGCCCAATGCGCAAGGACAGGCGATAATCAGAACCGAAACGGCAGCGACCAGTCCATAGGTAAAGCGCGGCTCAGGGCCCCAGATTGACCATGCGATGAACGCCAGCACGGCAATAGCCAGGACGGAAGGTACGAACCAGCCTGCGACGATGTCCGCCAATCTTTGTATGGGGGCACGCGAGCGCTGCGCCTCAGCAACCATCTGGACTATACGAGACAGCATCGTATCTCGCCCGACGGCCTGCGCACGAATGACGAGAGCACCGGTCTGGTTGATTGTGCCGCCAATGACCTTGTCGCCAACCTCTTTTGAAAGCGGCATGGATTCGCCAGTTACCAGCGCCTCATCAAGCGTAGAGCGCCCTTGCTCTACTTCGCCATCGACGGGGACTTTCTCACCTGGCCGAACGCGCAGCATGTCGCCTACCACGATTTGGTCCAGCGGGACTTCGGCTTCGCTCCCGTCTTGGGAAATGCGGCGTGCTGTCTTGGGAGCAATGCCAAGCAGGACCTTGATTGCGCCTGAAGTCCGCTCACGCGCACGCAGCTCCAGCACCTGCCCAAGCAGTACCAGCACGATGATCACGGCCGCTGCCTCGAAATAGACAGGCACCTGGCCTTCCATTCCTCTGAATTCGGCCGGGAACATGCCTGGGGCCAGAAGTGCAATCACACTATAAATCCAGGCAATACCGGTTCCCATTGCGATAAGCGTAAACATGTTGAGGTTACGGCTGACCAGCGACGCCCAACCACGCTCGAAAAATGGTTTGCCCGTCCATAATACTACTGGTGTTGCCAGCGCGAACTGGACCCATGCGGAGATATTCATGGGTACAAGCTCATGAATGGCCGGGAAGATATGAGCGCCCATTTCCAGCAGGAATACTGGTAACGCCAGTACCAGCCCGATCCAGAACCGGCGCGTCATATCGATCAGCTCTTCATTCGGCCCACTGTCTGCAGTGAAGAATTCGGGCTCCAGTGCCATTCCGCAGATCGGGCATACGCCAGGGTGATCCTGCCGGATTTCCGGATCCATGGGGCAGGTCCAGATTGTGCCTTCCGGTACGGGTTCATCTTCCGCTGCGAGTTCCGGATTTAGCCAGCGCTCAGGATTTTCCTCGAACCTTGTTACACAGCGCGCGCTGCAGAAATGGTAGTCCTGCCCATCATGTTGTGCATGATTCGGCGTAGCATCTGGATCGACCGACATGCCGCAAACCGGGTCGATCTTTTGCGCAGAATCGCTATGCGCGTGCCCCTGTTGGCAGCAGTTATGATAATGGTCCTGATGATTCGTCATCGGCTTGCTCCTTTGCCGATAACCTAAATACACCTTAACATGATGTCAGGGTCAAGCGAAAATTGGAAATGCTCGCCTCGCGCACAGGCCAGCTTTCCTACATCGCCGCGCCTTGTCATAAGCGGCTTCGATCTTTGCCATTGTGATAGCGCACCAAAACATCCGGCACCCTGCCCAAGAGCAGGGGAGTGACTTTGTTCTCTTATACTATATCGCATGTGTCGCTTTTGTCAGCCTTCTTGGGGAAAGGCTGAACAAGGCAAATGACGATCAAAACGGAATGTCGTCATCCAGATCGTCATAGCCAGAGCCGCCGCCCTGCGATCCGCCGCCGTGGCCACCGTCTGCATCGCCACCGGAGCCTCCGCCGCCTTGGTTCCAGTTTCCGCCGCCTGAGCGGCCACCACCACCGCCGCCTTCGCCGCGGCCATCGAGCATGGTCAGCGTGCCGTTAAAGCCACGTAGGACAACCTCTGTCGAATAGCGGTCATTACCCTGCTGGTCCTGCCATTTGCGGGTCTGCAATTGGCCCTCGACAAAGACCTTGCTGCCCTTGCGCAGGTAATTTTCGCAAACATTGACGAGGCCTTCGCTGAAAATCGCGACCGTATGCCATTCGGTACGCTCCTGCCGCTCGCTAGTATTGCGATCCTTCCAGGTTTCCGTCGTCGCGATACGCAGATTGGCCACGCGGCCACCATTCTGGAAGCTGCGAATTTCCGGATCAGCGCCCAAATTCCCGATGAGCATTACCTTGTTGAGTGACCCGGCCATTCCTAGCGTTCCTTATTCTATAATCCGAGGGCAACCGCGCCCCAGTAGGTGATTCCCGCAAACACATAGGCCAGCGCGAACAGGTAAGCCAACATGAAGCTGGGCCATTTCCACCCGTTTGTCTCTCGCCGGGCAACAGCAATGGTCGAAAGGCATTGCGGGGCGAAGACAAACCAGGCGAGGAAGGCGAGCGCGGTTGGCAGGCTCCAGCGCGCTGCGATCTGTCCGCGCAATGCATCCTCGGTCTCAGTCTCGTCATCGCTATCGACTGCATAGGTAGTTGCAAGAGAGGCGACAGCCACTTCGCGCGCAGCCATGGCCGGGACGAGCGATAGCGTCATTTCGCGGTTGAATCCGACAGGTTCGAAGGCGGGATGGATTGCCGAAGCAATCTGGCCCGCAAACGATGCGTCGACCTGGCTTTCCCCCGGCTCTGCCTGAGGGAATGTGAGCAGCAACCACAGGACCACGGTGACGCTAAAGATGATGGTACCTGCGCGGCGCAGGAATACCCATGCCCGCTGCCACAAACCGATCAGCAAGTCGCGTATCCGGGGCAGCTGGTATCGCGGCAACTCCATTATGAAGCCAGATGCCGCACCCTTGGTTACCGAACGGCGCAGGACCAACGCCACGATCATCGCACCCAGAATCCCCGCAAGATAAAGTCCGAAAAGGACCAAACCCTGCAGCCCGATACCCGGCCCAACGGTAGTGGCTGGAATGACGGCACCTATGATCACGGCGTAGACGGGCAGTCGTGCCGAGCAGGTCATCAGCGGCGCGATCAGGATAGTGGTGAGCCGATCCTTGGGATCCGAAATGCTACGCGTCGCCATGATGCCCGGAATGGCGCAGGCGAAACTGGATAGCAGTGGAATGAAGCTGCGGCCCGACAGGCCGACGCCCGCCATCATTCGGTCCATCAGGAAGGCCGCACGCGCCATATATCCTGATGCTTCCATCAACAGAATGAACGCAAAGAGGATCACGATCTGCGGCAGGAAGACGACCACCGATCCGACACCCGCAATCACCCCTTCGGTAATAAGATCGCGGAAGAAACCCGCCCCCATATTGGCAACGACCATAGCAGAGGCCGCCTCGGCGCCTGCTTCGATCAGGTCCATAACCGGCTCGGCCCAGGCGAAAACTGCCTGGAACATGATGAACAAAAAGCCGAAAAGGATAACCGGGCCAATCCAAGGATGAAGGAACAGCCTGTCCAGCCCCGTATGTAAACGGTGAATATGGCTTTCGGAAACTATCGCGGCCTTGGCTATTTCCTTGGCTTCGAGCCTTCGCTCAGAAAGGGTGAGATGGCCCAAAGGATGCGAATCCCCGTTAGACGAAGCAACTTCGCAAAGCTTCTCGATCTCGGTCAACAGCTCGTCCAGCCCACGCTTGCGCACAGCCACGGTTGGCACAACGGGCACACCCAGGACGTTCGAGAGTGCGGCTGGATCGAGAACAAGGCCATCGCGTTCGGCCAGATCGACCATATTGAGAGCGATCATGGTTGGCCTGCCAAGCGCGATAATTTCCTGTGTAAAGACCAGATGCTGCTCAAGATTCGCAGCGTCGATTACAAGAATGAGGATATCGGGTTGCACCTCACCCTCGAATTCGCCGAGCACGACCTTGCGGGTGACCAGTTCATCCGGGCTGCTTGCATCAAGTGCATAGCTTCCCGGCAGATCGGTCAAGCCAATGACCCGGCCTGAGGGCAGGCTTGAATGGCCTGCCTTTCGTTCCACCGTTACGCCAGGATAATTGGCGATCTTTTGACGCGCGCCCGACAAGGCATTGAACAGTGCGCTCTTGCCTGCATTGGGGTTGCCCACCAGCGCCGCCACCAGATTGTTTTCCATCGGCTTGGCCTCAGACTTGTTCGACTGTCATGGCGGCGGCATGCGCACGGCGCAGGGCCACCGTCATGCGGCCAATCT
>DMWU01000125.1 GCA_003483125.1 Erythrobacter sp.
ACATCTCTTCACCAGGCTCACCCGGTTGGTGTTGGCGCGGTGCGCGGTTGGTGGCGCTCTTGTAACTGGCATTGCCGCGCCCGCCCAAGCCGCCTTCGAGGAACACTTCGCGCTGTCCGACTTCGGTAAAGTCGGCAAGTATGTCTTCGCGATCCTCTGAAAGAACCTGCGTCCCTACCGGCACCTTGATCAGAAGGTCAGGCGCGCTGGCACCAGTGCGATCCTTGCCCATGCCATGGCCCCCACGTTTGGCCTTAAAATGTTGAGAGTAGCGGAAATCGATCAGCGTATTGAGCGCGGGCACAGCCTCAAACACGATATCACCGCCCCGGCCGCCATCGCCGCCATCAGGGCCGCCATATTCGATATATTTCTCGCGCCGAAAGCTGACAGCCCCTGGGCCGCCAGCACCGGATTGGAGATAGATCTTGGCTTGATCGAGGAAATGCATGGGCACCCCCTATGCATTTCCCCGTCATTTTGCGAGCATTTTACGTATGCTGGCTCACAATGAGAACTTCACACCTGCGATCACGCTCCGACCCTGGCTAACGAAGCTAAAGACCTGCTCATAGGTCTCATTGAACAGGTTTTCTGCCCGTCCGAAGACTTCGATCCGATGATTAAGCTGAAAACGTGCATTGAGATTGACCAGCGTATAGTCATCCAATCGCACTGTAAGCGGGATGAAGCTGGGGTCGGAAAAAGCCAAATCATCCGCCGCGCCATTATACCGCAAGATGAGGCTTGCTGATCCTCGGTCGTCAGCCGCAGTCCAAGTCAAGACCGCAGACGCGATATTGTCCGGGCGACGCACCTCATCAACTCCGTTCTCCTCGGAATCGAGCCAGCTATAGGCCGCGTCCAAGGTAATTTGTGGGCCGATCTTGGTACGCGCTGAAAGCTCCAAGCCCTTACGCGTTGATTTTGTATCGCGATTGGCAGGCGTGGCAATGAAATTTGGCGGTGGGAAACTTGTGAAAATTTCGTTCTCCAGTTTGCTGTCGAACCAGGTTGCAGAAATCACCAAGGCGTCGCCTACCAACCTCTGATCAATGCCCACTTCCCAACCTGTCGACTTTTCAGGTCTGAGGTCTTCATTTCCGATGAAACGACCATCGAAGAATCCGTAAAGCTCATAAAATCCAGGATTCTTGATACCGGAACCATAGGCTGCGCGCAGCCTCGTCGCCGGACCTGCATTCACACCGCCAGAAACGCGAAAGGTCGTCGCATCGGCAAAACGATTATTGATGTCGTGGCGAATTACAGCGGAAAGATCGAAACGATCAGCGGCCAAGCGATACTCGCCCACGAAGCCCAAATTCCGTGCATTTCGCGTGCCAGTGAAGGCAAAGCCGAAAGGGTCGGTGTTGCGGTAACTCTCGCGCTCCCAATCGGAAGCAAGGGTAATCTGATGCGCAAATACAGGGCCCGCGAGCTTCAGAGTGGTGGCGTAAGATGCTTTCAGCCTCTGCCCCTCATTCCCGAAAGTACGAGCATCGCCTGAGAAACTGTCGCGTGAAACGTCGGCAATCTGTGCTGACAGATCATGCGACCAGTTGGAGTTCGCTTCGAAGCGGAGGCCTATGAGAGCATAGAGTGCCTCGTTCTCGAAACGAACGTCGAGGCTGTCCACAACCAGGCCCAATGTCGGGCTGGCCGGATTAAAATCCTGATCGTTGAAATTGCCGTCGGTTGCCGAATAGCGCACTACCCCACGAAGACTGGCGTTAGGTGCAATATCCAAACTGCCCTTCGCCGATAGTGTCAGGCTATCGCTCCCAATATCGCGCAGCCCGCCGCGTGCATTGGGTGTGCCCTCGGTTGACACAAAGCTCGCGCTTAGTGCCAGCTCGCGCCATTGCCCGCATAGGCCTGCATGAAAGGCAGCGTTGAAGGTTTCGTTGCTGCCGCCTTCACCATAGGCTGTGAGAGGGCCAGAATTACACCCAGAGGCCGACTGATAAGCAACAACGCCTCCAATCGCGTCGGAGCCGTAGAGCGAACTTTGAGGACCACGCAGCACCTCTACACGTCCGCCGATGCCGGCCTGCAATGTTCCAAAATCAAACTCTCCGGCAAACGGATCGGAAACTTCGATACCATCGACCAGTACCAGCACGTGATTGCCCTCGCTGCCGCGCAGGCGTAGCTGGGTCTGCCCAGCGACCTGGCTCACAGCCACGCCCGACACGTCGCGCAAGATGTCGGCAATATTACGCGTTTGGCGTTGCCCAAGCTCCTGTGATGAAAGGATAGTCGCAGAGCCCGCATATTGGCCCAGTTCAAGCGGCTCTTTGGCGCGTGTTGCGGTGACCAGGATAGAACCCTCGTCATTCGGCGGCACTTCCTCTGCCAGGGTCAAGGAAGAATGGCTAAGCGTAATGATGCCCAAAGCTATGTAAGAAATTCGCATGTATTACGGTTCCATGGGCGCAAGGGAGCGACATGGCCGGATTCTCCCGCAGAGTGCGGGTGGTAAAGCTGTCGCAGCGCGCCCACGCCTCGCCAGCAGACCATGCGGAACCGGCCGCATTAACGTCGCTCAGACGAAACCGTTTCGCGCCTGGCCAATCCCTGAGCCGGGCAAGAGCGACGCGCGCACGGTCGGTCTCCTGGCTCACGGGTCTTCGCGCCAAATTCACCTTCCCGGGACAATGTCCCAGTGGTTGTGCCCTCAATCCGATGGCACCAGAATGAAGCGCTCGCCGCTTACAGTTGCAGGGACAGCCTCGGCAAAGAACGGCATGACCGCTCGCACCGCGTTCCCGTTACCGGCACGCAGCGGCGTGGTTAGGCTTTTTACATTTTGGCCACAAGGCCCTGCCTTGGTTTGGCGAGGGATTAACCGCCTGCAGCGATGACCTGTTTCTCGCCATCACCCAGGATAATGAAGGCGCCCCAATAGAATGGATGGGACGTCTGCGGATCATCCATCAAGTCGGCTTGGCCATTCACCAGCGACTGCGCCAGCGCAGTGCCTGGCTCCGCGCCAACAATGGCGTTTACCAGTCGCTGCGTAGCGTCAAAATCGTCCGGAACCGGCCAGTGGCTGGCCACGACTGAGCGAGCACCAGCGGCAACAAATGCGCGTACGAGGCCATCGAGCGCAAAATTACCGCCCGTCGTAATGCCAGCTTCGCGGCTCACAGCCGCCGTTGCCATGCCCGCCGTGTCGCATGCAGAGAGAATGACAACATCGGCATTGAGGTTGAGGTCAAAGATCTCGCGGAAGCTCAAGAGCCCGTCCGAGCCATCTTGCCCGAATGAAGTGACAAGAGCTGGGCTCGGCGGGCAACCAGGCCGTGGTGCGGTTACCAAACCATGCGTTGCGAAATGGACAACGCGATAGTCATTGATCTCTTGCGAATTCAACAGCGCGGTGTCCGTAAATGCCTCGTCAGTCATGACATCGCCCGAGCCGAACTTACCGGCCGCAAAATAGAGCTCATCGGCCGAAATCGGCTTGCCCCATGTGTTCACCGGCCAAGTGCACGCTTCAGTCGATGCCGAATCGAATATCTGCTGGGTCGGAATGGCATTCTGCCCCAGCCCCAGATAGTCTCGCCGAGCGGTGGATGGCGCAAGATTGCGCAACTCGAGAAAGCCCCTGGGGCTTACCGCGATCGAGATACGTCGATCACGGCCAAGCCAATCTATACCCGTGAAATCGAACGGGTTGACTTCTTCATCATCCTGCTTGGCGAGGTATTTGTTGACGCTTTCCTCGCTTGTGACGAGTACAGCTGGCGGAAGCTGCAACATGCCGCCATCCGGTTCGAAGATCAGATGTTCTGCAGATGCCAAGTGATCATGCACAGGCGCAAAGAGCTGTCGATAAAGCTCATAGGACCCTTCAACATCGAAGAGGTTTACTAACGTCTGCCCTCCTTCTGTCTGGACCACGCTGTCGCGCAGAAGTTGGGCCCTGAACTCAAGATCGTCTGTGCTGATATCAGCGCGATAGGCAATTGCCTCCGAACGGGTGACATAGAGCATATAGATGCCGTCGCTTAAGCCGATCATCTTGGCATAGGCCTCACCCTCACCAAGTGTCTGTTGTAAAGAGATTAAATCAACCCTGGCAGGAGAAACTGCCCGATACCGCGGAAACTCATTCAGGCGCGCAGTCAATGCGGTTTGCTCAAGTTCGAGGATATCAAGGGATTCTTGCAAATATCCAATGCGGGCCAGCTGTGGTTCGGTCGGCTCGGCTAGGCTGGAAAGCTTCGAAATTTCTGCCTGAGCCCGCGCGATTGCACGTGAGCGAACAGTGGCAAGGCGGAACAGTGACGCGGCTTCATCATCACCTTCGGAGAAACGCCGCGCCAATACGGCTTGGGTCTGCGCCAGGCCTGGCCGTTCAAGCACCTGTGCTGCCTCGAACATTTCAGCGGCAGACTGATTGCTACCGTCGGCGGCCAGCATGTCAAAATAGGGCTGCAACAGGTCACGGACTGCAGGGCCGCTTCCTTCGATCAGCCTGCTATTGTTCACGACATCGGCAAACAATTGGCGCGCTGCATCCGTTTGCCCACTACGCGCCAGGAAGGCCGCCTTGCGAGCTTCAGTCGCCAGCAGGATTGGCGAACGGGGAAATGAATCCGCCGCTACAAAGATCGCTGCGTCATAAGCCGCACCTGAATTGGCGGTTTGCCCCAGTTCTTCTGCTATTTGCGCACGTTCAATCTGTATTTCGGCGATCATAAAGGTGGCCGAGTGCAGATGCCCTTCTCGAACAGAGAGAATCACATTGATTGCCTCTGAGAGTGCTTCTTCTGCCGCAGCGAACTCGCCGGTACGACGCAAGGCGGATCCGCGTATCGCGCTGCCTTGCGCATCAAGTACTGCCGCCAGTTCTTCCGGCGTTAGGCCGGGATCAACGCCGCCTAGCTTCTTATATTCCTCGCTCTCGCGATTGATCCGCGTTGCTATAGAGTCGCTTATGACACCTGCGCGCAAGCCCTCGACATCACCACCGCGGGTGATCGGCAGGATTGATTGGTTCAGAATTTCGAGCGCCAGATCGGGGTCATTTTGGTTCAAGTAATCGAGGGCGCGATAATTGCGCAGCAGCCTTTGGCCAACACGGTCGCTCGTTGAGAGCGATGCCTCAGCCTGATCGAACAGTCGTAGTGCAGTGTTGAAATCGCCTAGGTTTGAAAGCTGCAGGCCCTGATTGGCGAGCGCTTCTGCAAGGCTACTTCCACGATCGCCCGACTGTGCAACGATTGCCGAGAAAAACTCCGCTGCT
>DMWU01000194.1 GCA_003483125.1 Erythrobacter sp.
GCAGAACCCGATCTGGCGTGCGAGTGACATATGGCGCCGCAGTTCGAGCTCGACCTGGTCCGAATTCGCATCGATGCGCGCACGCGCGAGGTCGAGCCCTGCAATTCGCGCTGCTTCTTCAATGGCCTCGGGCGTTGCGGGGCTCAGGTCGAACAAGGCTTCATGAAATTTTGTATAGCGGCCCTGCATGGCCGCAGCGAGCGCCATGCGTGAGGCATCTTCGCTACCTTGGAAAATGGGCCATTCGCGGACAACCACTTTCAGTTCGGGATCTGTTTCAATCAGGCGTTCCAGATCGGCCTGGCTCATTTTGCAATAGGGGCAATTATAGTCGGTGAACTCGACCAGGACGCGCGATCCATTGGGGTTTCCCAATACGGCTCCCTCAAATGGCGTCATCACCTCTTGCGAGATGCCAGCCAATCGTTCTGCCGATTGCTGCGCCTGATAGGCTTCTGCCATTTGCGGGAGCAATTGCGGGTTGTCGAGCAGGTAGTTCTTGGTTCGTGCGTCGGCCAAGCCTGTAACCGACCAGATTGCGGCACCGATGAAGCCAAAAACGAGGGCAAGTGCCATGGTGAGCCAGAGGGATTTCAAGTTGTTTTGCATTTGCATTGGCCCCGGGATTACCTGTTATCGATCGCGTATCTGTTCCAAGGCGGCACGAGCCTGGAAGGATATGTCCTGCGCACGGATCCAGTCGGACGAACCCCTTGGTAGGCCTGTCATCGCCATTTGCGCACTTCTGAGAGCCTGGGGGTAATTTCGCTGCATCACCTGCTGCTCCGCGCTTGCCAATCGCGCGCGCGGCTCATCACCCCTCGCCGCATAGACTACGCCCAACTGATACCAGGCGAAGGGATTCAAGCGATCACGCCCCACTGCGGTGCGCAATACGCGCTCTGCCTCATCATAATTCGCTACATCTTCGGTCGCGATCAATGCGTGGCCGAACATCGAGGCGATCAGTGGCTGGTTGCCCGAATATTGGGTGGCCAATCGCAAGGGAGCCAAGGCCTCCTCGGGCTTTCCCGATTCGAGGAGCACCTGCCCCTTGAGCTCAAGGAAATACGGATCTCGGGGGGCCTGTTCCAAGAGCGCGTTGGTTTCTGCTAGCGCTTTGTCGATCAGCGCTTCTTTGTGGAAGGCATAGGCCCTGGCATATCGCGCCGGAATGCTGTGGTCATGTACGGGATAGTCGTTGAGTGTACGCAGGGGATCCGAAATGTAGCCAGACAGTTTTGCTTTCACACGGAGAAACCGGGCCTGCAATTCGGGGTCGTCGGGCGCGTTCCATGCGGGGTCCGCTTCATAGGTCTCGCGCAAGGTTGCTATCCGATCGCCCGAAAGCGGGTGCGTACGCGTAAAGGCGGCCTCATCATCCTGGCTATAGCCATAGCGGAATTCCTGGTTTCGCAACTTGCCAAAGAATGAAAGCGATCCCCGGCCCGAAATGGCGGCAAGGGACAGATACTCCGCGCCTGCTGCATCGGCAGAGGATTCCTGTACCCGGCTAAAGGCCAAGAATTTGCCGAGCGCCGCCCGCTGCCCGGCCTGCATAATGCCGATCGCTGCTTCGCCGCCGCCGGCCAAGGCTGCACCGACACCAAGTAGCATGCTCAAAAGAGAGATGCTGGTCGCGGCGCTAACACCCTCGCTGTAACGTACAATATGGCCGCCAGTAATATGACCGAGCTCGTGCGCTATGACGCCTTGAACTTCGTTGGCGGTATCGGCTGCATTGATAAGCCCGCTATGGAGATAGACAACTTGCCCGCCGGCTACGAACGCATTGATCGAAGGGTCGTTGATCAGGACGATGTCGACATTGCCGGGCCGCAGCCCT
This sequence comes from Erythrobacter sp., assembly GCA_003483125.1. Taxonomy (GTDB): domain Bacteria; phylum Pseudomonadota; class Alphaproteobacteria; order Sphingomonadales; family Sphingomonadaceae; genus Erythrobacter. The sequence goes on from DMWU01000194.1 coordinate 1,847, forward strand.
GCAGCCTCAACCAGCGGAGCAGCCATTTCCCGCAGCAGCGCCTCTGTCTCTGCATCGCGCAATATGGATTGCGCGTGCGCAGGCTGGGCCGCAAGCGCAAGGGCGCAGAAAAGCGCAATGAACTGACGCAGATATCTCATCGTGACTTGCTAGCGCGTTTCGCCCTGAACTGGAACTGAAGCTTTCACCGACTTCGCGAATTTTACCAGTTCGCCAAGGATCGGTCTGCGCGAGCGCCAAGGGCTGGCAAGTGCGACTATCAGGTCCGTGTGATCCAGATCGGGGTAAACTTCCATGTCGATCCGGCTTCCGGCTTCCGTCAATAGCTTGGCCATTGCGCGGCTATTGCGCGGCTTCACCGTTTGGTCTTCCTCTCCATGCAGCAGCAACATGGGTGGGGCATTGCCATGTGCAAAGTTGACGGGCTGGGTCGATTCAGGGTCTTCGGCATGGCCAAAACTGTTGCGGGCGGATTCGCGGGTAAAGGGATAGAAATCAAACGGTCCGGCGAATCCCGCGACCCCTGCTATAACGCCCGTTTCCAACCCTTCCTGGGCTAGCCATTGCGGGTCGAGCGCAGTCATAACAACATTATATGCGCCCGCCGAATGCCCTACGAGAACGATATGATCGGGATCGCCGCCAAGCCGCGCAATATTGCGGTGCGTCCACGCGATTGCACTAGCCGCATCTTCAAGCATGGAGGGATAAACAGCCTCGGGATGGAGGCGGTAGCCCGCGTTGACGACAATAAATCCTTCGGGTGCGAGCGCGCGGGCAACAAAGCTGTAATGCGCGGGATGGCCGCTGTCCCAGCCTCCACCATGGACGAATAGAAGCACTGGTCGAGAGCCTTCGACCGGCTGGCCTTCCACTCCATATACGCCCAGTGACTGCGCGTTTCCGGGACCGAATTTGGCATTTTCCAGCAACACTACGTCACGCGAACCGCCCGTTAGCCGGTCAACAGTATCGAGCACCCAGGGCCCGTTAAGCCTTATCGCCACCAGAATCGCGATGGCGATGATCCCAGCTGTAGCCAGAATTGCAATCAGAATGCTCATAGTGTCGCGCCTAGCCCGAATTGCCATAGACGCGCACTATCGCGCTGGCAGCAGGCTGGCCAGCGGGAAAATTGCGATGATGGATCCTGGGCCTAGCCTAAGAGTTTACGGGCGGCGCGTTCGATCAGCGGAATATCCTGTTCGATCTCGCCCAGCATAACGATCTCGCCATCTTCGGTGCGATGGATCATCACCAGGCCAAATTCTCCGCCATCAGGGTCGATATCGGAGAATTCCTGCGGCTCCAGTTCGCGCAGCTTCTTGGCCAGCGCGCTGCGAACCTCGTCAACCGGATCGACTACCTCGCCAGCCTCTTTACGGCGCAGGCGGCGTTCCGCCTGGACTAGCCCTTTAAGGCCGCCCTCTGCCTCGGAAAGATAATTCGCAAGTTGGCTCTGCTCCAGCCCGATGCGCCGCGCATATCCTAGCACGGTGGCATATTCTGTCAGGCGGGTCTTGTCGTAATCGGCGCCAAAGACCAATTTGACTATCGGGGTCATTGGCGCACGCTTTTGCGCCACCAGGCCGTTCTCGATGAGCAGTTCCTCATATTCTTCTGGCGAGGATTCGGCAGCCAAGGCGACATCGAAAGCGCGCCCTACTGCAACATAGAGGGCGGCGCGGCTGCGATCTTCGCTGTCATTGGCGACATGTGCCAATTCGCGTGCCGAGGCGAGGAAATCATAAAGGCCAGCGTCTTCCGGCAATTCGTCAAGTACTGCTGCGTTTTCGGACAATTCCGGTTCATAGCTGTCTACCGGCTCCAACAACGGCTTACGCTCGGCCTCGTATGGCTCATCAAACGAGCCTTCGTCGAAAGAGCCATCATCGTAAGAAACCTCATATTCGGCCTCATTCAGAGCCTGTTGCGCCCCGAGCTCATCGAGGTCGAGGGCCTTTGACTTGCCGGTGGGTAGATCGACATGATCGGTAAGGGAGGCAAAGCTGTAATTTGCCTCGTTCTCTTCTTCTTCCTCGTCACCCAGGTCGTAGTCGCCAAACTCTGGGGTCGGCAGACGATATTTTTCGTCATCCTTGAGACGATCCTGGGCAGGTTCTATCGAGGGCACGTTCTCTTCTGACCATGCTTCGGGGGCATCGAAACCGCTCTCCGCATCCTCGGCGAACACGTCGCCTTCGCCTGCTTCGTCATTCGCTGGGGCAATTTCGGTCAGGGTCAGCGGCTCATCGTCATCATCGTCGACATCGCTATCGGCAGTGCTTTCTTCGGCCGCCTCAAGCGCTTGATCGATTTCGAATAGAAGCTCGTCCGCCTTGGCGGCATCGGCCATTTCTTTCCAATTGATCACACCATGGATGAAATCGATGGTCTCATTGTCGCTGGAGAATGGAAGCAGGATACCGCGATAAAGTATCGTCACATCGCGCTGGTTTATGAATTCTGCCTCGAACCCGATTGGCGCCTGGTTCGCGAGGATCTGCATGTAATGATCGGTTATGCGGCTCAATAGCGAGCGGCTGGGGACGTCCGAGAGCTTGCGGATCTCGTAATCGGCGCCGCACTCCGCAGCTAGCTTGTCACCCAGAAACTGGATCGCCGGGTCCTCGATGCCCAATGAAAAATCGAGCAGCACGCTGTAGGGACCGAAATCCTCGAGATTCTGAGGTTCCAGCTCTTCCACCGCAGGGAATTTGCGATCGCCAAGCATGCCTGCCCAATGGTTATAGGCACGCACTTGCATGCGCCGCTCATCCTGGCCGATGGCCGCAGGCGGCAGGTCGCGAATGCTTTCATCTTCGCCAAGATCGAAGTCCACTGAATCTTCAGGAAATTCAGAAGAGCCGAAATTGCCGCGCAAGGTATCCATGACAGGTAGAACCCTCGATTAATCTTTACCCGGGTGTTCTGAAGCATCGTAGTAAACATACCGTTAAGTGAATCGCGAAAACTACAGCTATAAATTTGCACGCAAATCATCCAGGCGGAGTGACGTCATGTCAGCCGCCGAAAAATTCCCAAATTATCCTAGTTGTTTATCGTTTCCGGGAAGGCTTGAGAGTGTTGGATCGGTCAATTGCGCATGACGCCTGAGCGCCGTTCGGGCGAGCCGTTCAACCTCTACCTTGCGGCGCGCAGCTGCCAAAGGTCGTAATGGGGCGGGACGGAGAATCTCTGCATCATATCCATCGGCCACTACCACCCC
>DMWU01000046.1 GCA_003483125.1 Erythrobacter sp.
CGCGATGCGATACCAAAGCCTTATCCGCTTCAGCGGCGCGGATGGCAAGCTGGACTAGTTCCTCGCAAGTCCCAGCCTTGTGACAGCAATCGACCAGAGATTCGCCAACTGCCGGAGTCTTCTCGCTAGGCTTGAACACCACCACATTGCCCGCGATCAATGCCGGCACGATATGGCCATTGGGAAGATGGGCCGGGAAATTATAGGGTCCCAGCACCGCCATCACGCCATGCGGCTTGTGTCGAACGCCTGCTTTCCCTTGGAGGGCGCTGTCGAGCTTCTTGTTTCCTGTGCGATCGGCATAGGCTTTGACGGAAATCTCGACCTTGTTGATCACCGCATCGACTTCGGTCTTCGCTTCCCACAGCGGTTTTCCGGTTTCGCGGGCAATAAGCTCGGCAAATTCATCGGCAACCTTGCGCACATGATTGGCAAAGCGGCGAACCAATTCGATACGGTTCGAAAGAGGTCGCGCAGCCCATGCGGGCCAGGCCGCTCGTGCGCGAGCAACACAATCATCGATATCGCTGGCCGATACTCGCAGAATTTCTGCACCGGTCGCGGGCTCGATTGTGATGAAGCTGTTTTCGGTCACTGTGTTGCTATTTTCTTGCCCTTGGGTTCGGTTAGTCGCGGAGATAGCAATTGGGAAGACCGGATTTTCCAACGATGTAGATAACCCGTATTGAATCTCCACCCATTTTGAAGACCCGTCAGATCAATCCAGCAGGTGCAGGTGAGGGGCCATGCGCTTCCCCCATCCGCCTGATCGCTGCGATCTTCGATTCAAACGGCCCCCAGTCATCGCGTTCATCAATGTGTGACCAGATTTCCTCAACCTCCTCGATCAACATGCTCTGAGGTATCTGGTCCTGCCAATACTCATGCGTGTCGTGGATTGGCTGATATTCTTTAGCCGCCTCCGCCAGTTCGCCTTCGGCATTCTTTCCGCCGCGATGCGTGAAGAAGAACTCGTCCGGCTGGCGACCACTTTCCCGCATCTGCTTTTCGCAAGCAGCGACAAGCTGCGCGTCTTCATCACCGCCACGAGCTTGTAGCCCCAGGCGCCAGCACCAACGACGCGCAACTGCAACCATATAGAGCTCTCCAAAGCGGCCCATAGCCGCTAATAGCGGTTCGGCTTCAACCAGCAGGCGCAAGGCAACGGCCATCTGTCCGCAATTCCAATGCAGTGCCTCTGGCTGGCGACCAAAGGCATAGAGGCCTGTCTGGTCGAAATAGGCGGCAGTAAAGCCAGGGTCCCAGGCGGGTAGCCAGCGCCATGGGCCATAATCGAAGCTTTCACCGCTGATATTCATATTGTCGGTATTGAGCACGCCGTGAACGAAGCCCGCGACCATCCAGCTTGCAGCGAGGTCGGCCAGACGTTCGACAACCTGGTGCATCAGGATAACGGCAGGTTCATCACGACCGGGGGCACTTGCGGGCGGCATGGAACCCGGAAACTGCTTGAGGCAGTAATCGACCAGCGCTTTCATATGATTGCGCTCCTCAATCGCGAGCAATCGCTGGAAGGTGCCGATGCGAATGTGCCCATGACTAAGGCGGGTCATCACTGCCGATCGCGTGGGCGATGGCTCATCATTTCGCCATAGTTCTTCGCCCGTCTCGATAACCGAGAATGTCTTTGAGGTGTTGACGCCCAGCGCTTCCAGCATCTCTGTCGCCAAGACTTCACGTACTGCGCCTTTCAATGTCAGGCGGCCGTCAGCCGTGCGGCTGTAGGGCGTGAGGCCCGATCCCTTGGTGCCGAGATCGAGAAGCCGTCCGCCTGAATCTCGTAATTGCGCAAACAGGAACCCACGACCATCGCCAATCTCGGGATTATAGGTTCGGAACTGATGTCCGTGATATCTAAGCGCCAGCGGGTAGGGGAGATTGCCGTCGAGAGGCCGGAAACGGCCAAAATGCGCGCGCCATTCCTCGTCAGACAAGTCACCAAGCCCCACGGCCTGCGCCCAACGCTGGTTGCGAAAGCGGATCTCGTGCTGGGGAAATCGCGCTGGCTCGACTTCGTCGCTTAGCCAGTCCTGCACTGCAAGGATGGCAGGGTCAGCTAGATAATGCGAAGCTTGCGGTTCCACGCTCATGTGGCATTAGTGGGGGTGCCACGGGCAATGCGCAAGCTGCATTGGCTCAATAACTCAGGCCAGGGGGAAGTTTGCGGCATGTCCATGCCCTATCAGGATCGATATTGGGAAAGTGCCGACGGGCTGAAACTGCATTTTCGCGACTATGCCGGGCGTGAGGATCGGCCTCCGGTCATTTGCCTCCACGGCCTGACACGTAATGCCCGCGACTTCGAATCTCTTGCGGAACATCTCGCCGGGGATTGGCGAGCCATCGTTCCTGAAGTGCGCGGTCGGGGGATGAGCGAATATGCGAAAGACCCGATGACATATACTCCGCTGACCTATGTGGCGGACCTTGCGGCCCTGCTGGAGCAAGAGGGCATTTCGCGCTTCATTTCGATCGGGACATCCATGGGCGGGCTGATGACCATGCTGATGGCGGCGCGCGATCCGACGCGAATTATCGCGGCAGTCCTCAACGATATTGGTCCGGAAGTTGATCCTGTCGGCCTGAAACGGATTGGAAACTATATAGGCCAAGCGCGCAATTACCCAACGTGGATTCATGCCGCGCGCGGATTGCAGGAGGTACACTCTGCCGCATTTCCCGAATTCGACCTTGAACAGTGGCTGGTGATGGGAAAGCGTACAATGGTTCTGGGGCAGAATGGTCGGGTCAGTCTGGATTACGACATGGCGATTGCTGAACCATTCAAACAATCCGACAATGCCGCGCCGCCAAATCTGTGGCCTGCTTTTGAAGCGCTGGTGAACGTTCCGGTCACTCTATTGCGCGGGGAGCTATCCGATTTGCTGAGCGAAGCGACCGAGGCGAAAATGAAAGAACTTCATCCAGCCATGCAAACCGTCATCGTTCCAAATGTGGGTCATGCCCCCACGTTGGACGAGCCAGAAGCGCGCGTGGCGATTGATGCCTTGCTGGCACAGCTTGGCTAAAGCCTAGTTCCATGAAGAATTCCAAGATACTCCATTGTTTGCCTGCGTTGGATGATGGCTTGAGCAGTCATCTATGCGAGAGACTGGTCACGCAGCTTAGCCCAAGGCTCGATCATAGCATCGTCACGATTTCGGGCGTTCCGGATGTGGCGCACCGTCGGGTCCGCGCACATTTCCCCGCCGATCTACCGCAATTTGATGGCATGCCGACGCCGGGTCGCCTGACAAAGATTGCCCAGTCGATGGCCGCATACGACCTGGTGCTGACTTATGACTATGGCGCGTTGAACGTTGCGATGGCGCATACGGCTTTCAGCCAGGCATTTGGCTTGCCGCCGTTGATCCATCACGAATTTGGCTATGGCGAAAGCGATAGTCGCGAACTGACCGGCCGTCGCAATTGGTACCGGCGCATCGCGCTGGGCCGTGCGTATGGAATAGTCGTGCCAAGCGAGAGGCTTGAGGGGCTGGCTCTGACCACTTGGCAGCAGCCAATCGGAAGGGTGAAGCACATTTTCCTTGGCGTGAAGGTCGATCGGAAGCCGCGAAAGGTGGCGGCCGATTCGCTTCGCGGATTGATCAAGCGTGATGGCGAACAATGGATTGGTACGCTGGGCAACTCCGCAGAGCGGGCCGATTGGTTGCAAGTGCTCGGCGCATTGGAGCGTCTTCCCGAGAATTGGCAGCTGATAGTGGCAGGCGAGGATGCCCATCTTGCAGCCTTGCGCGAGCATGCGGAGAAAAGCGAGCTGAGCCATAGGGTGCATTTCCCTGGCGTGATTGAAGATCCATCAGTCTTGTTGGGCTTGCTTGATATCTACATAGAGCTTGAGAGCAGCGATGTATTTCCTTTCAATCCGCTTCAAGCCATGGCTGTCGCCTTGCCCATAGCCGGAATTTCGACTGCTGATTTGAGGCAATTAACTTCCGAGGCGAATATTGACTACATCGTCGAGCGGAACAGGAAACAGGGATTGCGGGAAGCGCTAGTGGCCTTGGCACAGCATGCACTTGCGCGTGTCAGGGCAGGCGAACAGAACCACAAAAGGGCGGACGACGAGTTTAGTGAGGACATTATGATCGACAAATTCAGGCGCCTCTATGCCAGCGCATTAGGGCGTGAATTGTAGCCGATTTCGCAGTCCTTGCTTCACGCGCCGTTCAAGCTTTGGTGGACAGGGTCAACATATCATTGCGGTTGTCGCCTACCGCCCCTAAAAGCGGCCAAAATTTGGATTGATTGAGGAAGAGCCGCAAAGTGGCGTCGAGACCAGGCAACGAAATTCAGCCCGAAGACAAGAAGGCAAAACAGCAGGCCGCAGAAGACGAAGTCTTGATGCGCGAGATCGACGAGGCAGTGCGCCAGGATGATATGGCGCAGTTTGCCAACACCTTTGGCAAGCCCCTGCTCGGACTTTTGATCGCAGGAATCATTGCCTTTGGCGGCTATCTCTATTGGGATTCTCAGGTCGAGAGCGAGTTGGAAAGCCAGTCCGAGAGCCTCGTAGCGGCACTCGACCAAGCGCAAGCGGGCAACCTCAGCAGCGCGAATGACCTTGCTGCTAGCCTGGCTAGCGAAAGCGAGGGCGGCGCTGCAACCATGGCTGTTATGCTGCAGGCGAGTATCGCGATGCAGGAAGGCCGCACTGACCAGGCGGTGGCATTGTTCGCGCAGATTGCCGCGGATGAAAATGCAGCGCCGGTATTGCGCGAACTTGCGACAATTCGCGAAATCACAGCCAATTACGACCAGCGCGATCCCGATGAGGTTATTACGCGGCTTAGGCCGCTCGCAGTACCGGGCAATCCATGGTTCGGCAGCGCGGGCGAATTGGTGGCGATGGCTCATCTCGAGAAGGGCGAACGCCAGCAGGCCGGAACGCTGTTCGGTGAATTGGCAAAGTCTGAGGAAGTACCGGAATCGCTTCGGTCGCGGGCTCGGCAAATGGCAGGGCTGTTGGGCGTCGATGCGATCGGTGATGTGAATGAACTGTTCGAGCAGCAGGGAATTTCCACTGCTGATACCGCCGGCGCCGGACAGGTACAGTAATTATCCAATTGGGGTTGATTTCAGGAATGACACTCAAATCACAACGTAGTTTTATTGCTCTTGCAGCTTGCGCGACATTGTTAAGCGGTTGCGGGCTGTTTGGCGGAGGCGATCCTAAAACGACGCCAACCGTTGGCGAGCGCATGCCGATCCTCTCCCGGATCGAAACGGGGGCCAAGGTTGATCCTTCGCTGGCAGGTGTTTCGGTCGTGCTTCCACCGGCTCAGGTGAATGAGAGTTGGGCACAGGTCGGCGGTACTGCATCAAAATCTTATGGGCATTTGAGCCTGGCCGAGAATCCAACGCGAGTTTGGACCGCCAATATTGCCGGGGCGAGCAATCGGCGGAGGCTCGCTTCTGCCCCTGTCATTGGCGATGGAAAGCTGGTTGCAGTGGATACTGACGGTGTGGTCCATGCCTTTAATGCCGAGACTGGCGGCCGGGTCTGGACCCATCGCATGGAACTTGAAGGAAG
>DMWU01000134.1 GCA_003483125.1 Erythrobacter sp.
TTTGTGGGCTTGAACCGGAGGAACGCAAATGAGCATCCTTCCTGACGTAAAACATCACTTGAGCGAACGAGAAGCCGAGGAGGCTTTCGGCAAGCTGTTGGACGGTGAAACAAGCGAGGAGGAGATTGCCCACTTTTTGGTTGCTTTGTCCGATCGGGGTGAGACGTCTGACGAGATTGCAGGTGCGGCCAAGGCGCTGCGCGCCCGCCTGATTCCCATAGAAGCGCCGGAGAATGCAGTGGACTGCTGTGGTACCGGCGGTGATGGCCATCATACGTTGAACGTGTCGACAGCAGTCAGCTTCGTTGTTGCAGCTTGTGGCATCCCGGTTGCGAAACATGGTAATCGTGCAGCTTCATCCAAGTCAGGGGCAGCAGACACGCTAGAAGCCCTCGGACTAGATATGGATGCGGCGGGCCGGACGGCTGAAAAGACGCTGGCCGATATCGGCATCTGTTTCCTCTTCGCCAAGAACCATCATCCCGCGATGGGACGTATCCAGCCTATCCGCCAGCGTATTGGCCGCCGTACAATATTCAACCTGATGGGACCGCTATCAAATCCTGCGGGAGTGAAGCGCCAACTGATCGGAATTGCCCGACCAGCCTACGTGCCGATTTATGCGGGGGCCAAGACACGTCTCGGGACCGAAAGAACGCTGATAGTATCCGGTGACGAAGGCCTGGATGAGTTGAGTTTGGCAGGCGGCAATGGAGTGGCTGATGTGCAAGGCAATGATTTCGAGATGCAGCGGCTGGATTGCAAAGTTGCCGGATTGCCGCACTCTCCGGTCGAGGCAATTCGCGGTGGGGATGCAAAGCATAATGCTGCGGCTCTCAGGTCACTGCTAGCGGGAGCTCCTGGCCCATATCGCGACGCCGTGCTGTTCAATGCGGCCGCGGTATTGCTCGTGGCCGACAAGGGATCGGATTGGCATGATCGCGTCGCGGTTTCGGCCGAGGCGATCGACTCTGGCAAAGCGGCGGGAATCCTCTCGCGCTGGATCGATCTTGCGCAATGAACAAACTCGAAGAAATTTGCACCAATAAGCTGAGCGAAGTGGCTGCGCGAAAGGCCAGCCAATCGCTTGATGAGCTTGATCGTATCGCCAAGCGACAGAACGCACCACGCGGATTTGAAGCAGAATTGCGCGCGGCAGTGAAAAGCAGATTTGGACTGATCGCCGAGATCAAGAAAGCAAGCCCTTCGAAGGGCCTTATCCGACCGGATTTTCACCCCGCACAACACGCGCATTCCTATCAGGCAGGTGGAGCGACCTGCCTCTCTGTCCTGACCGATGCACCCTATTTTCAAGGGCATGAGGACTTTCTTGTTGCTGCGAGGGAAGCTTGTTCTCTCCCGGTAATACGCAAGGATTTCATGGTTGATCCATGGCAAGTGGCGGAGGCACGAAGCATCGGTGCCGATGCTATTCTTATTATTGTCGCAGCGCTGGAAGATGCCCAGATGGCCGAAATTGAGGCAGCGGCGATTGAGCGTGGCATGGACGTGCTCGTAGAAGTGCACGATGAAATTGAACTGGAACGCGCTGCCGATCTCAAGTCGCGCCTTATTGGCGTCAACAATCGCGACCTCAAGACTTTCAAAACTGATCTGGCAACCACGGAACGTCTTTCCAGCTTAGCGCCGGAAGGCACACTGCTTGTCGGTGAAAGCGGTATCAGGAACCATGCTGATTGCGAGAAGCTTGCCAATTCCGGTGTAAGGGCATTCTTGGTCGGAGAAAGCCTTATGCGACAAGATGATGTAGAAGCTGCGACCCGTAAGCTGCTGCAAGGTTGACTTGTCGTGGCCTTGGTTTTGCTCTTTAAGGCGCTTCCAGTACCCGCTCGAAATGGAGCGATTAGTGAGCAAGAGACTGAGCGAACTTACGCATCTCGATGAAAGCGGCGCGGCCAGGATGGTCAATGTTGGCAGCAAGGCGCAGACTGATCGCAGCGCAACCGCTTATGGCCGTATCAGGATGAGTAAAGAGGCCATAGCCGCTATCCATGCTGGCGACGCCCCCAAAGGCGATGTGCTTGGTACGGCCAGGATCGCGGCGATCATGGCAGCCAAGCGTACTGCAGAACTAATTCCGCTGTGCCATCCGCTTGGCCTTGATGCCGTTGAGATCGAATTTGACTATGGTGATGGTTCGATCGCCGTGAAGGCTACGGCCTCGCTCACTGGCAAGACTGGTGTCGAGATGGAAGTTATGGTCGCTGTAACGACGGCGCTTCTCACGATTTACGACATGGCCAAGGCACTGGATAAAGGCATGGTGATCGAGGAAGTTCGACTGCTTGAAAAGAAAGGCGGAAAATCAGATCATTGGCGCGCCGAGGAGCCTTCCGCTTAATGGGGCAAATGATCAGCCTTAGTGAAGCTCAAAGTCGCGTTTTGGCGATGGCTCCAACCATGCAGACCGAAAAAGTAAGTGTATCATCGGCGCTCGGGCGATATCTCGCGACCGATTTGATCGCACGGCGCACCCAACCTCCAGCAGATTTGTCCGCAATGGATGGATTTGCGATTTTAGGCGATGGACCGTGGAAACTTGTCGGTGAATCAAGAGCTGGTGCACCTTGCGGAAACAAGATCAATCCTGGAGAATGCACACGCATCTCGACTGGCGCGCATATCCCCGATTGCGCAGATCGCGTGCTGATCCAGGAAAATGCCAGCGTGGCTGACGAGCTGGTAAGATGCACACAAGATATGCCGCGCGAGGGTAAGCATATCCGGCGTCGAGGCTTCGATTTTGCTGAAGGGGATCGACTTCTCGAAGCGGGACGTTTGATCGGCCCCTCACAGATAGCGCTGGCAATCACTTCCGGCCATGCTGAAGTCGAAGTGCGAAGGCCGCCCTTTGTCGCTGTATTAGACAGCGGCGACTCGCTTTCGTCTGATCCAGTTTCGTGTCGCCCCGATCAGATTCCTGCCAGTAACGGAGCGATGATCGCTGCGATGTTGAGCAACCTGGGTTGCCAAGTTCTTCGCATCGGACCGGTAGCTGATGACAGTGCGGCACTTGCGGCTGCCCTCAAGCAAGCTGAGACGGCCGATGTCCTGGTCACTAGCGGCGGTGCATCTGTTGGCGATCACGACCTTATAAAGCCAGCGTTAGAAAGCTGGGGCGCGAAGCTGGATTTCTGGAAAGTCGCGATGAAGCCAGGCAAGCCGCTTATGTTGGCAAAACGAGGCGATCAGATTGTGATCGGACTGCCCGGTAATCCGGTTTCAAGCTATGTCACTGCCGCTTTGTTCCTGCTGCCACTTGTTCGCGTCGCTATGGGTAGCACGCGTCCTCTTCCGCGACGCGGCAAATTTCGTCTTGCCTGCGATCTTCCCGCCAGTGGATCACGACACGAGTTCCTAAGAGCCAATTGGGATGTGGACGTCGTAGGATTGTCAGAATTGCAGGATTCAAGTGCCCTTCTTACGCTTGCGAATTCCAACTGTCTTATTGAACGCCCACCAAACTCTGATGCAGCTGAGGCGGGATCATTTGTTCCTGTCGTCTTCCCCGAAAATGTTGGATTTGCTTGACTCAATATCCCAAGTTGCCTAATTGTTCCTCATTCGTTCACATTAATGTGAACATTTGTTCGACCGCTTAGGGAGATCATGCCAATGCTGACAGCAAAACAGCACGAGCTAATTCGTTTCATTCAGCAGCGACTAGAGGAAACTGGAATCTCTCCTTCATTTGAGGAAATGAAAGAGGCTCTGGATCTGAAGAGCAAATCTGGCGTTCATCGCCTGATTTCAGCGTTGGAGGAACGCGGATTCATTCGACGACTACCCAATCGTGCAAGAGCGCTCGAGGTTATCAAGCAACCCGAAGATGTAACTCCTGCTGGGAAGGTTCGCCCAGCAAATGACGTTGTGTCGATTGCGACCTCCCCTGTCCCAGCAGCGCCCGAGGCTGCCAATGATGTAATAGAGATTCCTTTGCATGGCCGCATCGCAGCTGGCGCTCCGATCGAAGCACTTGAAGGCCAGAACAGTCTGCCAGTGCCTGCCGCTCTGCTTGGCCCTGGTGAACATTATGCACTCGAAGTTTCAGGCGATTCGATGATCGAAGCCGGAATCTTCGATGGCGACTTTGCACTTGTTCGGCGTACTGATTCAGCCCGAGATGGTGAAATCGTTGTAGCGCTTGTTCGTAATGAAGAAGCCACGCTCAAATATCTCCATCGCGAGAACGGAAACGTGAGACTCGATCCGGCGAATGGAGCTTATAACCCGCAGATCTATTCACCGCATGAAGTCGTGGTTCAGGGCAAGCTGGCCGGTTTACTACGGCGCTATCACTAATCACGACCGCCAGGGGCACTTCTGACTAATATTAGGCTGAACGCCACCAGCGTCTGACGGATATGTGAGTACCAATTTACTCTTCCTAGCGATTGGCCAATGCCGGCTCCGTAAATTGGCGCGATGAAACGCCGAATCCGCAAGGAATTTCTCATTTCGCAACGCAACGCTGGACAAGTGCGGCAGACTGCGCCAATTGCGCTGCACTGCAACATGCGTGTCTTAGGTCCCTCCGCTTAGAGGGGCAATGGGCGTTTGCGACCCCGCCATACAAACATTTAAAAGGAAACAAGCACTTATGGCAAGCGATTCAGGTGCAAAGACCGGTGAAATTGTTACCCGCTTTGCCCCTTCTCCCACGGGTTTCCTGCATATCGGCGGAGCGCGTACAGCCTTGTTCAATTGGCTTTACGCGCGGCATCATGGCGGTAAGGCCCTCCTGCGCATTGAAGACACTGATCGCAAACGCTCCACTCAAGAGGCTATCGACGCAATTCTTGATGGTCTCGATTGGCTCGGCCTGGATTACGATGAGGCTCCGCTCTTTCAGTCGCACCGCAGCGACCGTCATGCCGAGGTTGCGGAGAAGCTGCTCGAGGCAGGTCATGCTTACCGCTGCTATGCGACACCGGAAGAGTTGGAAGAAATGCGTGCGGCCCAACGCGCCGCAAAGCAACCGCTCCGTTACGATGGGCGTTGGCGTGACCGCGATCCGGCAGATGCACCGGTAGATGCGCCGTATGTCATTCGCCTGAAAACAGCGACGCAAGGCGAAGCCACCATTGCCGACCGCGTCCAGGGCCATGTCACGGTTCGGAACGAGGAGATCGACGACTATATTATCCTGCGTGCGGACGGGACGCCAACCTATATGCTGGCGGCCGTTGTCGACGATCATGACATGGGCGTGACCCACATCATCCGAGGCGACGATCATTTGAACAATGCGTTCAGGCAATTGCCTATTTATGAGGCGATGAGCCAGATTGAAGGTGGCGGGGAGCATCCGGTCTACGCGCATATTCCCCTGATTCATGGATCGGACAGCGCAAAACTTTCCAAGCGACACGGCGCTTTGGGCGTTGACGCCTATCGCGATGAGATGGGCATCTTGCCCGAGGCGTTGTTCAACTATTTACTTCGGCTAGGATGGGGACATGGCGACCGGGAAGAGTTCACCCGAGACGACGCCATCGCTGCTTTCGACCTCAACGGTGTAGGCAAGAGTGCTTCACGCTTCGATCTTAAGAAGCTTGAAAATCTGAATGGTTATTACATTCGCGAATGCGAAGATGATCGGCTGGTTCAGATTGTAGCCCCGCTGATAGGCGACATGGTCGACCAAGAATTGCTTGCTCAGGCAATGCCCGTGCTCAAGCTACGGGCCAAGAACATCAATGATTTGGTAGAAGGCGCCGCCTTTCTCTTCAAGCAACGCCCGCTGGAGATGACCGAGAAAGCGGCTAAACTGCTCGACGAGGACGCTCGAAAACGTTTGGCAACAATTTCTATGCGCCTCGCGGCGGAAAAAAACTGGACAATTGACGCTCTAGAAGTAACTACCAAAGCAATTGCCGAGGAACTCGAAGTGGGCCTTGGCAAACTGGCACAGCCGATGCGTGCGGCCCTTACCGGAACGACGACCTCGCCCGGTATTTTCGATGTTCTGGTCCTATTGGGACGGGATGAAGCGCTAGCGCGTATCGACGCGCAAGCTGCAACCGCGGGTTGATCGCAGACTGAATTTTGAAGGAGACTGAATTTGACCGATAAGCAGGCAAAGCTTGAACTTGATGGCAAGAGCTATGAGCTGCCCGTCTTGGGTGGAAGTACCGGCCCTGACGTAGTCGATATACGCAAGCTTTACGGTCAAACCGGCGCTTTCACATTCGACCCGGGCTATAAGTCTACCGCCAGCTGCGAAAGTGCGCTGACCTATATCGATGGCGAAGCAGGTGTGCTCCTCCATCGCGGATATCCAATTGGCCAACTTGCCGA
>DMWU01000245.1 GCA_003483125.1 Erythrobacter sp.
CCCCCCTTACCAAGGCAGCTCGTGGAGATTTCAACAACACGGCCGGCGCCGCTCTGGGTGCCTGGTCGATCAAGGCCGCGGTTGAGCGGGCCGGAGTTGAAGGCGGTGAAGTAGACGATGTAATTATGGGCTGTGCGGTGCAGCAGGGCTCAACTGGCGGCAATGTGGCGCGGCTTTCAGCTCTGCGTGCTGGGTTGCCAGTAAGCGTTCCGGCCATGACAATCGACCGTCAGTGCTCATCGGGTCTGATGACGATTGCAACTGCAGCGAAGCAGGTGCTCGTCGACAATATGGACGTCTGCGTCGCCGGCGGCGTCGAGAGTATTTCAAAGGTTAGCGGCGGCGGCAAGCTGTTCATCGAACCTGACCGCGAACTGCTCGAGATGCATCCCGATATCTACATGCCAATGATCGGCACAGCGGAAGTTGTTGCAAAGCGCTACGATATCAGTCGCGAGTATCAGGACGAGTATTCGCTGCAGTCCCAGCAGCGTACTGCCGCCGCCCAGGAGGCTGGCAAGTTTGACGACGAAATCATTGCCTGCACCACAAAGATGGCCGTGATGGACAAGGAAACTAAGGAAGTTTCATTTCAAGAAGTCACTGCCGATCGCGACGATTGCAACCGTCCCAATACAACCTTGGAGGGATTGGCGAGCCTCAAACCTGTGATGGGCGAGGGCCATTGCATCACCGCCGGCAATGCAAGCCAGCTCAGCGATGGATCATCGGCCTGCGTGGTCATGGAAGCCAAAGTTGCAGAGCAGCGAGGCCTCGAGCCGCTTGGCCGCTATGTAGGCATGGCTGTGGCGGGTACAGAGCCTGACGAAATGGGCATTGGCCCGGTTTATGCTATTCCTAAATTGCTTGAGCGCAATGACCTCAAGATGGACGATATCGGACTGTGGGAATTGAATGAGGCATTTGCCGTCCAGGTTCTCTATTGTCGTGACAAACTGGGAATTCCCAACGAGTTGCTCAACGTCAATGGTGGTTCGATCTCGATTGGGCACCCCTTCGGCATGACTGGCGCGCGCTGCGTCGGCCACGCCTTGATCGAAGGCAAGCGCCGCGGAGTTAAGTACGCTATCGTCACCATGTGCGTTGGTGGCGGCATGGGCGCTGCGGGCCTGTTTGAAGTTCTCTAATGAGGCTAAGAAAACCTCGTATCGAGCCGCTCGATCTTGATCGGCTCGACGAGGCGCAGCGAGAGGTGCTGGCACCTTTCGCCAATCCGGATAACAAGGTTGGCGGCGGCAAGGTGCTCAACATCTTCCGCACGCTGGCCCATGCGCCCAAAGCGCTGACCGGATTTCTTGCCTGGGGCAATTATGTCCTTTCCCGCCGCAACAGCCTGGGCGCACGTGAGCGCGAGCTTGTGATCCTGCGTACCGGATGGAATTGTCGGTCAGGCTATGAGTTTGCACAGCACAAGCGGATCGGTCTGGTCTGCGGTTTGACCGATGAAGAGATCGAACGGGTCAAGCAAGGCCCGGATGCAGAGGGCTGGAGTACAATCGAGAGCGCCATGTTACGTGCCACCGATGAGCTGGTGAGCGATCATTTTGTTAGCGACAAGACTTGGGCTGCGCTCGCAGAACTAGGCGATAAGGCCCGCATGGATATCGTTTTTACCGTCGGGCAGTACACGCAGGTCTCGATGATGCTGAACAGTTTCGGCGTTCAGCTAGAGGAAGGCGACGCACCCGATCCCGACCTTTGTAGCTAGAGCCTAGCTGTTCTCTGCAATGAATTCTTCGACCACGGGAGCAACCTTGCCGCGCCATTTGCTGCCGTTGAAGATGCCGTAATGCCCGGCACCCTCCGCCATGTAATATCGCTTCCTTGAAGCGTTGAGGCCCGTAGCGAGGTCCAGCGCAGCCTTTGTCTGTCCAAGGCCGGAAATATCGTCTCTTTCCCCCTCGATCGCCAGCAAGGCGGTGTCGCTGATTGCGCCGAGATCCACAATCTCGCCCTTGTGGCGGAACTCGCCATTGGGGATCGAATGCTTCTGGAAAACTTCCTCTACAGTCTGGAGGTAGAATTCCGCTGTCATGTCGCAGACGCTGCGATATTCTTCGTAGAAGTCCTTGGTCGCCTGCGCGCTTTCTTCATCGCCCACAGTCAAATGCTTGAACATCTCGTAATGGCTCATCATGTGGCTACCGAGATTCATGCTCATAAAGCCGGCCAGTTGCAGGAAACCGGGGTAAACGCGCCTGCCTGCGCCACGATAGCTCATTGGAACGGTCGCGATCACGGAATGGCGGAACCATTCGATCGGCCGCTCCATAGCCAGATCGTTGACTGTAGTGGGGGATTCGCGCGTGTCGATCGGCCCACCCATCATTGTGAGCGTTGCGGGGGTCGTCGGATCCTTGTGCAAATTCATCAAGGCGGTGGCAGCAAATGCGGGGACTGAAGGCTGGCACACGGCCATCATATGCGGCCGGCAACCTTCTGCACCTTCGGCGATGAATTGCGTGAATTCGATCAGATAGTCGATGTAATCGTCGAGGTCGAAGCGCCCATCGGACAATGGCACCATGCGGGCATCGGCCCAATCTGTTATGTAGACCTCATAAGACTCGACCATGCGTTCGACAGTGCCACGTAGCAGAGTGGCGTAGTGACCGCTCATAGGTACGATAATCAGTAGCTGCGGCGCATTTTCGGCCAAACCATCGCGGCGGAATTTCTTCAGGTCGCCAAACGGCTTTGTGAGGACAGTGGATTCGCTAACGCGATAAATCTCACCATCAACCGCGACCAAGTCGATGCCAAATTCGGGCTTGCCCCGCGGGGCAGTTGCATGCGCAAACACCTCCAGCGCGCTCGCGGCCAGCGAACCTAATCCTAGATAGCCTAGGGGGTTGGCCTGCTTGGTCAACATTTCAGCGCTGACTGTGGCCCAAGCGCTTGCGCTATTCAGCCAAGAGCGTTGCAATTCATAAGCGTGGTAGAGCAAGGCATTCCCCTGATTGCGACCAAATGAGGCACCTCTTCCCGGGCGCTTGATCGCCACTGATGACGGCATGTGGTCGATTGTGCAATGCACAAAAGAAAAAAATCATGTCATGAGGCGGGCATGGTGGATTTTGTCCGCAGTGATCGCTACCTCCGGGGCAATGGAAGACGAAGCAGAAAACTCCGGGTCACCTACGCTAGCTCCGCAATCACAGTCAGTAGATCGCGAAGAGGCGCCCAAGGCAAAAACGATTGGCCCGCTCAAAATGGTATATAGCGCCGCAGCAAACTACCCGACGCAGATCCTACTGGCATTCGTAGCATTGCTGACCACGGCCGGCGCGACGCTGGCTATTCCCTGGCGTTTCAAGGTGATTATTGACGAGGCATTCAGCGGTACAGCCGGGCCAGAGCAGATCGCCCATGCCTTCCAATATCTCTTGATGATCGTGCTTGTGCTGGGCCTCGGCACTGCTTTGCGGTTCTATTTCGTAAGCTGGGTTGGTGAGAGAGTGGTGGCCGATATCCGGGCCAAGGTACAGCGCAACCTACTGCGCCTCACACCGGCATTCTATGAAGAGAATAGCCCCAGGGAAATTTCGAGCCGAATGACAAGCGATACGGCGATTATCGAACAGGTGGTGGGCACCACCGTGTCGGTTGCTCTGCGCAATACGCTCACTGCCATTGGCGGTACTGCATTGCTGCTCTATCTGGCGCCATCGCTAACCATCGGATTGCTGATCGGGATCCCGGTTGTGATCCTTCCGATAATGATTTTTGGCCGTCGAATCCGGTCAATCTCGCGCACAAGCCAGGATCGCGTTGCCGATGTTGGCGCGACTGTCACCGAAGTGCTTTCTTCGATGAAAATCGTTCAGGCCTTTGGGCAAGAGAGGCGAGAGGGCGATCGTTTCGGCGAAGTGGTCGAGCGGACCTTTGCCACGGCCAAGCGGCGCATCCTGTTGCGTGCGCTGATGACCTCCATAGTCATTGTGCTCATCTTCGGTGGGATCACCATAGTAATGTGGCGCGGCGCGCTGGCGGTATCCGCAGGCGCGATTTCGGGCGGTACGATAGCTGCTTTTGTCATTACCGGCGGTTTGGTCGCGGGCTCTTTCGGTTAGCTGACAGAAGTCTATGGAGACCTGCTGCGCGGCGCAGGCGCTGCGAGCCGCTTGAGCGAACTGCTGCACGCGCGGCCCAAAATCAGTCCACCCGAACGCCCGGAACAATTGCCAAGCCCCGCACGCGGCAGCCTCTCATTTCGGAATGTCACCTTTCGGTATCCCACGCGACCCGAAGTGGCCGCGCTTAAGGATTTCACATTAGAGGTGGAGCCTGGCGAAACTGTGGCCATTGTCGGACCGTCTGGCGCAGGCAAGTCGACCATTTTCCAGTTGGTCGAGCGCTTTTACGATCCGCAGGCAGGCACGATCAGGCTTGATGGCGTGCCGCTGACCAAGGCGGATCCCGCCGATATTCGCCAGCGCATTGCATTTGTTCCGCAGGACGGCGTGCTGTTCAGCGCCAATGCGCGCGACAATCTGCGTTACGGTCGTTGGGATGCGAGCGATGAGGAAATCTGGGAGGCTGCTCGCGCCGCCAATGCCGAGAGTTTCCTGCGCAACCTGCCCAAGGGACTTGATACCTTCCTGGGCGAGAGCGGCACACGGCTTTCGGGCGGTCAACAGCAGCGTGTTGCAATTGCACGCGCGCTGCTGCGCGATTCGCCGATCCTGTTACTGGATGAGGCGACCAGCGCGCTAGATGCCGAGAGTGAACTCTTGGTGCAGCAGGCTCTCGATGGCTTGATGGCCAATCGCACCACACTGGTAATCGCGCATAGGCTGGCGACTGTTCGCAAGGCGGACCGTATCGTCGTGCTCGATGAAGGCCGCATAGTCGAACAGGGCACGCATCGCCAATTGACCGACCAGGGTGGGCTTTATGCGCGTCTCGCGAGCCTGCAATTCGCTGCGACCGAGGCAGCCTGAAGCGGCGAGATTCGAATTGGAAATCGATCAAGCCGCAACCAAATCCGATAAATGGCAGCACGCAGCAGCGAATGTAGGCTAGGCAAATTGCGATTTTTGGGTCCGCGCGCAACCGGCGCGGAACGCGAAGTGGGAATTCTTGAGAGGAAAATCCAATATGATCCGTAAGGCAATTTTCGCTGGTGCGAGCGCATTGGCAATGACTTTGGCCGCTCCGGCCTTGGCCGAGGAAGAATCCGCAGCCGAGGCAAGCGCGCCAACAATGGATTTCGGGACTTGGGGCGTTGGCCTCGACATGATCGATAATTCGCTTGAGCCAGGCGATGATTTCGATGCTTACGTCAATGGACGTTGGGTGGCGGAAAATGAGATACCTAGCGATCGCCAACGCTATGGTGCGTTTGACATGCTGCGCGAAAAATCCACGCATGATGTTGAAACGCTAATAGCTGGCCTGGTCAATTCCAATCCGGAAGCGGGCACGCAGGCACGGCGGATCGTTGATGCCTATAATGCCTATTTCAACCAAGAAGCCATCGATGCCAGCGGTCTTGCCCCGGCACAGCCTTACCTGAATGAGATTTTTGCAGCGCCCGATCTCACCAGACTTGCCGAATTGTTCGAAACACCAGGATACCCTGCGCTTTTGAGTGCTGGGGTTACAATTGATGCGCGCAATCCAACCGAATATGCGGTTGGTGTTGGTTTTGACGGTATGGGCATGCCGGATCGCGACTATTATTTGGTCGATTCCGAGAGCAACCAAAAGGCGCGCGCAGCATATAAGGTCATGCTCACAACTTTGCTTGATGCAGCAGGCTATGCGGACCCAACAACGGCTGCCGAGGCTGTCTATGCTTTCGAACACAAAGTGGCAGAGCTCGAATGGGCGCGCCAAGTTCTTCGTATCCCGACGCTCACCTATAATGAGTTAACCCCCGAACAGCTAAACGAAATGGCGGGTTATTTCCCGATTCAGGCACTACTCAGGGCAGGCAAATTTGACGATCAAACCCGCTTCCTTGCGCGCCAGCTGCCGCCTACCGACGAAGAAATTGAAGAGATCGGACTTACCGAGGAACAGCTTGAGATGATCGGCGGCGGCGTGCCAGCCATGATGAAGCGG
>DMWU01000027.1 GCA_003483125.1 Erythrobacter sp.
CCGTATCGGTCGGTGACTCGCCGCTCGATCTGCACAGTAAGTGTAAGGAGCTCGGCAAGCCGATCTCTCGATCTTATAGCCAAGTCGCGTTCGAAGTTACATTTACCTTCGATTTCGGGTGCATCGATATCGGCTATCCTGATCTTCTCGCCGTTTACCCAGAATGTATCCCCATCGACAACGCAATTGTCGCGGGGGCCAGGTGGGCAAATCGAGAGGGCAATTGCAACAGTCAGCATAATAGGTCGAGTAACATGCAACTGATGTCTATGACTATTCTATAAATGCAAACTATCTTTGCAAAGAGGTGAAAGCGAATATCAGACAGAGCGAAATCTGTGCGCTACGCGTTTTTAACTAAGTTAATTCAGAAACTTGATGCGGCATACCTCTTATGACTTGCGCCGGCCTGCCACCAATCTCTGAGCACTAGCTGTCAAGTGATGGACCTTGGTTTAGAGTGAATTCTTTGATCTATTATACAAAAATTTGGGGGGATTTCATGAAAGCAGCTTTGGCAATTGTGATTGCAGCTGGCCTGGCAACTGCTGCTAGTGCTCAATATTATACCGCTCAGGGGGACTTTTCGAGCCTCGGCTTTAGCCTAGACTATGATCCTTCGAGCGCGTGTTCGAAGCCAATGCGCCCATATAGCAACGACAGGTATGCATGGGAAAGCTATCAAGCGGAGGGCGAGCGTTATCTTAGCTGTCTCGAGGAAGCCGCGAACAACGATATGAGATATGCTCAGCGTGTTGTTCAAGAGGGATATGAAAATGCCGTTCAGGAATTTCTCAACGAAGTTGAGCGCGGATACTAACCGGTGCTGTGGCGAGTTGCGCTCATCTTGGCTCATCGTAAAGAAGCAGTTGGGATAAGGAATGATAAGCTACAGTCATCTCGATAGGTAGCGGGGGTTAAGTGTCAGACGGTTCCCTTATAGCCTATGAAGATCCCGGAGCGGACACCCTTAGGGTGCACTGGCATAGCGACTGATCTTGCGCTTGCTGCTTTCCACCTGAAATCTTGCTGACTCATACAGCCCGAGATGCCTAGCCGCAGCGGATGATTGCGTGCTAACACCCGCGCAATGAGCGAAGCATCTGACATCCCCACCGCAATGAAACATGCGCTGCGGCGCTTTGCGAAATCGGTTTCGATCGTCACCTCCAACCATGATGGTGAGGATTACGCCATGGCAGCTACGGCCGTATGCGAATTGTGCCTTGATCCGCCAACGATCATGGTCTGTATCAACCGCGCAGCAGCCTTCCACCGCACAATGGATATTGCTGATTATTTCTGCATCAACGTTCTTGATGAGGCTCAGCAAGACGTTTCTGTGGCTTGCGGTGGGCAATTGCAGGGCGAAGAAAAATTCTCTGTCGGCAGGTGGGAAGTGCACGAACGCACCGGCCTACGATTTCTGCCAGATGCGCTTTCGAGCTTCATTTGCCACAAGCAGCAAGCAATGGTGTGGGGCACGCACACTATGTTTGTTGGCATTGTAAAAGAGGTGTTTGAGCATGAGAGCAGCGACCCGCTTGTCTACCTTGATGGCGCGTATTTCTCCTGCAAGCCGCTCAATGTTGAAGATTGAGATTATCCAGCGGTGATTGAGACTCTCACTTTCGCGCGCATCCCGGACGAGGATGAGGCGCTGCGCCCGTTGGCGCGTAGGCTGGCAAAGGAGGCAAGCGCTTCCATGTCGTTGGCTGAAAGAGCGCGTTCATGGTCGGGATTCAGTCGTGAATTCAGTCGCAAATTGGGCGAAGCGGGGCTGCTGGGCCTGACCTTGCCAAAGGAATATGGCGGGCAGGGCAGGGGCGCGTTTGCACGCTTCGTAGTGGTGGAGGAGCTATTGGCCGCTGGCGCGCCGGTTGCTGCCCATTGGATCGGCGATAGGCAAAGCGCGCCGCTGATTCTCAATTTTGGCGATGAAGAACAACGGCAATTCTTTATCCCGCGCATCTGTTCTGGTGAGCTGGTTTTCTGCATCGGCATGAGCGAACCGGGATCGGGCTCAGACCTTGCGAGCGTACGAACGCGGGCGGATCGCACCGACAATGGGTGGCGCGTCAATGGCCAGAAAATCTGGACCACGCAGGCCATGCATTCGGATTATATGATCGCATTGCTGCGCACCTCCGGCACAAGCGAGGATCGTCATCGAGGGCTTTCGCAGATCATAATCGACCTCAAAGCACCCGGCGTATCGATCAAGCCGATCCGTGACTTGAGCGGGGATGAGCATTTCTGCGAAGTCTTCTTCGACAATGTCGAGCTTGGGCCTGACGCATTGATTGGCGAAGAGGGACAAGGCTGGCAGCAGGTGACCGCGGAGTTGGCCTTCGAGCGCAGCGGCCCAGAACGCATCTATTCGAGCGTTGTCCTGCTTGAAGGCTGGATCGGCCACCTTCGTCGACAGGAAAACCTCGATGCTTCGCGCAAGGCATTGCTGGGCAGGATGATAGCGCGAATGGGTACATTGCGAGCCATGTCGATTGCCTGCACCGCGCGGCTTGAGGCGGGCGATAG
>DMWU01000291.1 GCA_003483125.1 Erythrobacter sp.
CCAGCAAAGGCACCGACCTGCCCCTGAAACCGGCCCACCGCGGCGGAAAGCAAAGGGTTGCCATTCGCAACGCAAGAATCAGATACAGCCAGCCTGGTGGCGAAGTTGTCTGTCCCGTCCAACACAAGGTCGCGTCCAGCGATTAAGCCGCCAGCATTCCTGCTAGTAATCCGCGAGTCGTTGATCTCGACTTTCAGACTGTCATCGAAATTGGCGAGCCAGCCTCGCGCAGCCACAGCCTTGCCATGGCCCACATCGCGCTGCGCAAAGATCGTCTGCCGCTGGAGATTGCTGGCATCGACATTGTCGTCATCGACCAGAGTGAAGCGCCCAATTCCTGCCGCAGCGAGGTATTGCAGCGCCGGGCTGCCAATACCGCCAAGCCCGATCAGAGCTACATGCTTGCTTGCCAATGCAACCTGCCCCGCGCCGCCGATTTCGGGCAGGACGATGTGACGCGCAAAGCGCTCCAACCTTTGTGGAGAAAGCGGTGCAGAACCCATAGGATTGCCTGTTGGCACTAAGTGCAAGACCTGTCGACAACTACGTGGACAAGCCTGACGATGATTTGTGCGCCAATTGTGGGAACTATGTGCGAATTAACTCTCAAGTTGCCGTAGCAAGCTACGGACATCGCCATCCATATCGGCATCGCGTTGACGCAGATCTTCGATCAGCCTGACAGCGTGGATAACTGTCGAATGATCGCGACCGCCGAACTTGCGACCGATTTCGGGATAGGAGCGGGGTGTGAGTACCTTGGCCAGATACATTGCCACCTGCCGCGGGCGCACAACTGCGCGAGCGCGCCGCTTGGAGGACATTTCCGCGCGATCGATGCGATAGAACTGGCAAACGGTCCGCTGGATCTCGTCAATAGTGATCCGGCGGCGGTTGGCCGAAAGGATATCGGTCAGCTGCTCTTCAGCGAGCTGCAGAGATACCTCTTGCCCCGTAAGCTGGGCATAGGCGATCAGCTTGTTCAGGCCGCCCACCAATTCGCGCACATTGCGTGTGATTGTGCGGGCGAGGAACTCGATTACATCTCCGGGAACCTCAAGCGGTGCGAAACGCGTCAACTTGGATTCAAGGATCGAGCGGCGCAGCTCGATATCGGCAGCTTGTATGTCGGCCACCAAGCCCATTGAAAGGCGGCTGAGCAGACGCGGCGCGACTCCGTCGAGCGCTTGTGGCGCTCGGTCAGGGGCGAAGACCAGCCTTTTACCTTCGGCCAACAATGCGTCGATCGTATAAAGCAACTCTTCCTGCGCGCTTGCCTTGCCGATGATGAACTGGATGTCATCGACCAGCAGCAGGTCAAAGCTACGCAGGCGTGCCTTGAACTCGATCATCTGGTTCTGTTTCAGTGCCTGGACAAATTCGACCATGAAGCGTTCGGCAGAACAGTAGAAGATTCGGGCGCGAGGATGCGCTGCCAGATAGGAATGGCCTATGGCATGCAGCAGGTGCGTCTTGCCCTGGCCGGTAGCCGCCTTGAGATATAGTGGCGAGAATTGTGGCTGCTCGGTTGCGGACATGCGCTGCGCCGCATTGCAAGCGAGCACATTGGTTTCGCCGGTTACGAAAGCGGCAAA
The DNA here is from genome assembly GCA_003483125.1 of Erythrobacter sp. GTDB lineage: Bacteria > Pseudomonadota > Alphaproteobacteria > Sphingomonadales > Sphingomonadaceae > Erythrobacter. Next base: position 1,596 of record DMWU01000291.1, read on the forward strand.
TGTCAGTGAAGGGTCAAGCCCGACCGAAGATGTGAAGCCGGCATCGTTGATAGTGCCTGCGCCAACGGCAAAGGAACGATTGTCGATACAGTCATTTGCTGGCAGGCGGCCGTTTTCCAGACGCAATTCAGGAAGCTTGCGCCGGCCGGGATGCACTTGGATGCGTACCTTGCGCACTTCGCTGCGAGCGATCTTCCAAGCAAGCTGCAGTCGATCATGGAAGCGGTCATTGACCCAGTTGGCAGAGAATTCCGTAGGCAGGAAAAGATCGAGCGTGCCGGTTTCCTTGCAAATACCACCAAGCTGGATTGGCTTGATCCACTGGCTATGAAGCTGGTGCCCCAGATCCTTGCGTAATCCCTGGCTGATATCCGCCCAATCGGCTGCAAGGTTTACCGCTTCGGCGTCTTCCATCAAATCCTCATCGCGCTCGCGTTTTGTAACCCGCACGTTCTCGTTCTTCTGCACCATCTTTATTATTTATCCTACCCCATCGCGGCTGAACGACAGATCAACACACTAAAAGATCCTGACCATGGATCTTGTTGCAGTCGTCACTCAGGCAAAGCTTCGCCGCGGCGCGAAACCGGTGTTTTCGCACATTCCCCCATCGCCTAAAGCTGTAATCACCCGAGCTGTCCCGCCCCAAGCAAGTGTGATTTATCTACGCCTGAGAAAAATTCGCAAGGGGTATAAGTGCAAAAAAAATGAAATAAATTTGTTGACAGCCGGAAACCCGCAGAGTTGCGTTGATATCACTGAAAACAAGATGAAATTTCTATTAAGAGTGTGATTGGCTGCCGCGAATCGCGGGAAACCCTTGCTTTCTTTGAATTCTAGAACTGTAATCGAAATGAAATAAAGGGCCGCGCCCTAACGGGCCGGCCCTTCCAAATTGTAAAACTGTTGCCAGACGGGCTGGCTCAGCGACTCAAAGTGCTGCGACTCGCTTCGTGAGTCGCGACATTTTGCGTGCGACAGTGTTCTTGTGCATCACACCGCGAGCGACTCCACGAGCCAGCTCAGGCTGTGCGGCACGCAGCGCTTCTTCGGCTGCCTTCTTGTCACCGCCATCGATTGCAGCTTCCACTTTCTTCACGAAGTTGCGAATGCGGCTCATGCGCGCGGTGTTGATTTCGGCGCGGCGGTTGTTGCGGCGGATGCGCTTCCTGGCTTGTGGCGTATTTGCCATGTTCGTCCTTGTCTCAGGTCACCTGATTATGACCGTCTATCTCTATAAAAACTGATGCTGGTACGGCGATTCACGCCGGAAAGCGGCGCACATAGTCGTGACTAGGCGAATCGTCAACATATACGTGAGCAGCTACCTGCATCGGTTCAACCTGCCGCGAGTTTGATCTTACTTCTGGCACTTGCTGCAAAACCACGTGCTGCGCCCGCCTTGCGCGATGCGGCGGATCGTTCCCTCATCGCAGCGTCGGCATGGTTCGCCCTCACGGCCATAAGCATCGAAGCGTGTGGCAAAGTACCCCAGCTCGCCATCGGGCTGAGTAAAGTCGCGCAGGCTTGATCCCCCATCCTTGATTGATTGGGTCAGCACATCGCGAATCTCGGGGACCAGTCGCGCAAGCTGTGGCTTGGAAACCTTACCACTTTGTTTGCTTGGATGAATGCCTGAACGATGCAAGGCCTCACACACATATATATTGCCGAGTCCGGCCACGATCCGTTGGTCGAGCAGGCACAATTTGATTGCCTGTTTCTTCCCTTTCAGCGAAGCCTTCAAGCCCTCGGCAGTAAGATTGGGACCAAGAGGTTCTGGACCCATTGCGGCAAAGCTGGGCCATTGTTCGAGCGCTTCGCTCGCAACTAGGTCGACCGATCCGAAACGGCGCGGATCGCATAGCGCGAAACGGTGATCTGCAGTTTCCAGAATCAGGTGGTCGTGCTTGTCCGGCTCTTCCGGATCGATCCGCCAGCGACCGCTCATGCCCAAGTGGAATACCAGGGACATGTCGCGGTCGGTATGGATCAGGCCATATTTCGCGCGGCGAGAAAGGCCGGTGATCGTCGCACCTGTCATTACTTGCACCAAGTCGGGCGGGAACGGGCGACGCAAATCAGGCCGA
>DMWU01000251.1 GCA_003483125.1 Erythrobacter sp.
CAAGCGGCAGAGGGGGGGCTTTCATGCCGCTGAACGCCTCTTCAAATGCGCTGCTCGGGGATTGCGCCTGTGCTGGAATGGCCAGGCTCGGCAATGCCAGCGCCGCCGCCGCGAGGTGCGCTGTGCGCCGGATAGTGTGAAGCGCCTCCATTGACCGAGCATAGCGATTCTAGGCGCCGTAGGAAAACGCAGGCTGTGCACCCCGGCGCACGGTCAAACCCCTTGGTCGCAATGCGGAGAGGTTTTAGGTCAGCGTCTTTGAATTTGTATTGCGTAAAGCAAATGGGGCCGACATTGCTGCCGACCCCACTCTCACCGGCGCGTGGTCTTCTTTTCCGGCGAACCTTCCAATAAGCACTTGGCGCTTCGATGTCATGACCTCCAACAGGTTGGAGGCCTGTTTCACCGGCGCTCGCACCGGCATCCGGTTCCTCATTCCAGCGGTCTCAATTTGCTCCAGCCGAAGCCCTTGCTCGTTGCGCCTACTTTCCTTCGGTTCCGAGGTCGTTCACCACTACTGGCCCCCGTTCTCTAGCGGTCAGCGTTGGCCTGGGCCTTCACCTTCCTCGATCGGTGGCCGGATGTCCGACCTATCCGGTGGATCTGCGATCGCGTCCTTCTCAAACAACCCTACTTGCTTCTGGCCTGAACCTTCTGCATGTCTGGTCTCAAAGATCGCGTGGACAATCACCACCGCGTCGGTTGTTCTGAGGATCTCTCGTGAAATCAACTCGCTAGAGCCAGATTCCCGATTGGGTTCCCCTCCCTTCCGATGTCTTGAGACTGCGCCGGACTGGTGAGTCGTTCAAGTCTGACAAGGGTTACTTTTCCACTTTTCCTCGATTCAGCTGTGGAGACGAGTGGATAACTCAACGATTCATCGCGAAAATTTTCGAGAGAAGTTAGTTTCGGCCTCTATCTCGCTTGGCGACCAGTTTCAGGCGCAGCGCATTTAGGCGGATGAATCCCTCTGCATCCTTCTGATCATATGCGCCAGCATCGTCTTCGAAGGTCACATGAGCTTCTGAATAGAGCGAATTGGCGCTCTTGCGACCAACCACGCTTGCAAGGCCCTTGTACAATTTGAGGCGCACTGTGCCGGATACCTTCTCCTGGCTATGATCGATTGCGGCCTGAAGCATTTCGCGTTCCGGCGCGAACCAAAAGCCATTATAGACCAGTTCTGCATAGCGCGGCATCAATTCATCTTTAAGATGAGCGGCCCCGCGATCGAGCGTGATCTGTTCGATTCCGCGATGGGCCCGCGCATAGATCTCACCACCAGGTGTTTCGTACATGCCGCGGCTCTTCATGCCGACGAACCGGTTTTCGACCAGGTCAAGCCTGCCGATCCCATGTTTGCGGCCAAGGTCATTGAGAGCTGCGAGTAACGTGGCGGAGCTCATCGCCTTGCCATTGAGCGCGACGCCATCGCCTTGCTCAAAATCAATCTCGATATACTCCGGCGCATCCGGCGCATCTTCAGGATTTACCGTGCGCGAATAGACATAATCGGGCGTCTCCTCCCAAGGGTCTTCAAGAACCTTGCCTTCTGAAGAGGTGTGCAGGAGATTGGCATCGGTAGAGAAGGGGCTCTCGCCGCGCTTGTCCTTGGGTACGGCGATCTGGTGTGCCTCTGCCCATGCAATCAGCGCAGTTCGGCTATTGAGGCTCCATTCGCGCCAGGGCGCAATCACTGTGATGTCGGGATCAAGCGCGTAGGCAGAAAGTTCAAAGCGCACCTGGTCATTGCCCTTGCCCGTCGCACCATGCGCAATGGCATCAGCACCTGTCTCATGCGCGATCTCGACCAGGCGCCTCGATATCAGCGGTCGCGCAATCGATGTACCAAGCAGGTAGTCGCCTTCGTAGCGGGCATTCGCGCGCATCATCGGGAAGACGTAATCGCGGACGAATTCTTCGCGCAGGTCTTCAATGAAGATATGCTTGTCGGGAATGCCCATGGCGCGTGCTTTTTCGCGCGCGGGTTCGATCTCTTCCCCTTGGCCGAGATCGGCTGTGAAGGTGACGACCTCCAGCCCGCGCTCAACCTCAAGCCACTTCGCGATAACGGAAGTATCAAGACCGCCCGAATAGGCGAGGACAACACGCTTGATGTCAGACATTGATTCGGTGCTCCGCAAGAATTGCTGCGCCCGCTAACAGCCATGCGTCCTCGGAGCAATGCGGAACAGCTTGGCCTTAGGCAAGAGCCGCTATCGTGACATGGTGCTCATCCAGCTGCCAAACCCGCAGCATTTGCGGTGTCTATGATGGCGCCAACGAAGCCTTCGGGATCGTCTTCCTGAATAAAATGTCCGCCCTGTAAGGTACGATGCATGTCATGCTTGGCGCCCGGTACTCGCTCGAGAAACTGGGCTGCGCCGCCGCGCGTTATCGGGTCACGATTGGAAAAGGCGCATGTGAACGGCTTGTCGAATTTTTCCAGCACTTCCCACGCGGCAAGCTGGTCAGGCACGGCCTCGTTTGGGCCCAACGGAACCAGTCGAGGGAATATTCGTGCCCCGGCCTTGCTACCGCTGGTAGGGAAGGGGGCGTTGTATGCCGCCACTTCCGCATTGTTCAATTCCGTAGTCGTCGCGCGCTGCAACAGCCCGCCGATCGGGAAAACCGGGCTGTAGGTGGAAAATGCTCGCCAGATTGCAAAAGCGCGCGGAGCATCCTGGCCGGCGGGAAGACCGCCATTTGAAAGTACCACGCCGGCAAATCGATCGGGCATGGCGGTGACAAGCCGCAAACCGATAAGCGATCCCCAATCCTGGCATGCAAGGATGATATCGTTGAGATTGAGCGTTTCAAACCATTCGCGCATCCATGCGACATGCCTGGCGTAGGTGAAGTCGCTCTTCTTGGTCGGCTTGTCAGACCTGCCAAAACCGATCAGGTCGGGGGCTACGATCCGATATCCCGTATCGACGAGGAGAGGGATCATCTTGCGATACAGGAAACACCAGCTCGGCTCTCCATGCATCAGCAATATCGTTGGTGCATCCCGTGGTCCGACATCCAGATAATGCATGCGTAGCCCATCGCCTAACGTGTGATAGTGCGGCTCGAAGGGGAAGTCGGGCAGATTGGCAAAGCGCTCATCTGGCGTGCGATAGGTCTTGGACATTTGGGCTTTCCTTTCCCTTACTGTGATAATTTGCGTTCAGCTTCGGCAAGATAGTCGCGTGTGATTGGCAGGGCGTGGCGGTTTCGCGCGAACTGGATCTGGTAATTTCCCATTCCACCGCTTTCAAAGGCATCTGTTTTGCCGGGTGAACCGAAACGCCCGATCGTATGAAGCAGCATCACGCCATCATCGGTAAGCAGGTTTGCGCAGGCGCGGAAGAATGTCTCAAACTGCGGCCTTCCAACATGCTCGAACCGAGAAATCGATCGATCAGCGAGTTGCTCACTCGGCAGCTTCTTTCAGGTCCGGATCGTAGCGCCAAGTGGGTATCTCACCCCTCTCACGCAGACGCTCGCTCTCCTCGTGGATATATTCGCGCGTCATCGGGATCGCGTTACGGTCCTTCACATATTGCAGCTGCCAGTTAACGAGCGTGCCGTTGCGGAAGCTTTGTTCCGCCCCGGCAAGATAGAACAGCCACATGCGATAGAATTCCTCGTCATACATGGCGATGATCTCATTACGGTGCAGGACAGTACGGTTGTACCATTCCTCGAGCGTGTGACTGTAATGGAACCGCATGGCTTCCACATCCATCACTTGCCATCCGGCTTTTTCGCTTTCGGTCACAAGCTCGCTCAGAGCGGGAATATAACCACCGGGGAAGATGTATTTACGTGTCCAGGCATCGGTAAATCCTGGAGGGCCAGCACGGCCACAACAGTGGCGGATCATGACACCATCGGGCTTAA
>DMWU01000062.1 GCA_003483125.1 Erythrobacter sp.
AAGTGTTCTAAGCAGACGCGTCTGCGCATCAGCCGGCATGTCGCCTATCTCGTCAAGGAACAGAGTGCCGCCATTAGCCTGCTCAAACTTTCCGATCGCCTGGGAGATTGCGCCAGTAAATGCGCCCCTCTCATGTCCGAAAAGCTCACTCTCGATTAATTCCGAAGGGATCGCCGCCGTATTCACCGCAACAAACGGACCCGACTTTCGCGAACCCAACTGATGGATGGCCTCCGCGACGAGCTCCTTGCCGGTGCCTGATTCACCCGTGATCAATACTGTGAGATCATTCCGCAGTACACGTGCAATCATTCGATAGACGCCCTGCATTGCCAAACTTCGTCCGACCAGTGGTAACCCGCTATCGTCCAATTCAGGCAAATCACCCTGCTCGTCGCGTCTTTTCCCAATCGCCTGCTTTGTAGCCTGGACCAGTTCATCAAGATCAAACGGCTTGGGAAAATATTCGAATGCCCGTGTCTCACTCGCCCGGACAGCTGTGTCCAGCGTGTTTTGCGCGGATAGCACGATGACCGGCATCTGAGCGTCCATTGACCTCGCTGTATCAAGCGAAGCAATCCCGTCCCCATCATCCAAGATAACGTCGGTCAGCATCGCATCGAACGACTGCTCTCCCAGCAATCTGTCGCGCTCGGCAATACTGGAGCAGCGATGCACCGATATCTGTTCGTCCTCCAACGCGGCCATGATGACGGTTGCAATCGCTGCATCGTCTTCAACCAGCAGGATCTTGCCGTTCATGCGTCGACCTCCCCGTGCGCTTGGGGTAAATGGATCCGAAAATTTGTAAGGCCAGCACGATCATCGCGGTCGTAGCCAATCCTGCCTGCCATATCGCGCACCAGCTTGCGAACCAGAGCGAGCCCCAGTCCCTGACCAGATTTCTTTGAGGTGACAAAGGGTTCGAACACATGATCGCGAAGTGCCGGATCAACACCCTTACCGTTGTCACTGATGCAGATCTCAATTGGCAATTTCACACTGCCACCAATCTTAATGGCGCTAAGCACCAGTCCGCTCACAAATCTCGTACGTACCGTTATGTAAGGCGACTCTTCGTCGCTGCATGCGTCACGCGCATTGGAAATAAGGTTGATCAATACCTGCTCCAGCGCGTCCAGATTGGCGAGGACTGGCGGCAAAGAAGGGTCAAATTCCTCCTTGATCTCTATGTCCGGCCCGGCGGCGCGAACGGTGGCGATTGCCGATCGAATTGCCTCGTGCAGATTGCATGCCTCCGGCTTATCCTGAATTGTACTGCCTAGTTGCTGCATCCGGTCGATAAGACGCGCGATCCGATCGACCTCGGCGGTAATCATGCGCGCAAGGCCTTTATCTTCGGGGGCCAACTTTCTCTCAGCCAGTTGGCCGGCGCCGCGGATGGCCGCCAACGGGTTTTTGATTTCATGCGCGAGAATCGATGGGGCACCAAGGTTACCGAGGTCGTCTTGGGCCGGGTCGTTCAAGTCGTTACGGCCAATGTCGGAGATAGTGATTGAGCGCCAGCCCGAATGTGCCAGAATGGGCGATATGGTGAGGTTGATACGTTTCTCCTCTTCATCGACCAATAGGCTTATATCACGCGCCACCAGCGCCTCTTCTGCCTGGTTGAGATGAGCAAGAACACGTGCGTCGTGGATCTTGAGGACATCAGAAGCCAACTGTCCCGTTAGCCGCTTCGCGCTCGTCTTCAACAGGTCCTCCGCAGACTGGTTTACATCGGCAATCCGCCCTTCCCCATCGATAAGGACGATTGCGAATATAAGCGCGCTTAGTTGCGCGTCGGCGCTGGGTTTTTCAGGCGCGAAACTCTTGGATAAATTCATGCCGCGCAATTCCTCAGGAACGGCGCATAGAAGCGCTCGATTTCACCAAGCACCTGGTCAGGGTCATCGATGAAGTTTACATGGTTTCTGAATTCTGCAGAGCCATGCATTCCCTTTGTGTACCAACCCAAGTGTTTGCGTGCGACTTTTGTACCTACATTTCGGCCGTAGTGTTCGAGCATGCCATTGTAATGCTCCACCAAGACCCGGTACTGTTCGCCGAAGCTTGGACTTTCCAGCCGCTCGCCAGTGCGCCACCAGTGCATGACCTGGCCTAGTAGCCACGGCTTGCCATACGCTCCGCGTCCGATCATCACGCCATCTGCACCAGATTGTTCAAGAGCCTGCGCCGCATCATCAATCCCGCAAATATCGCCATTGACGATGACCGGGATCGTAACCGCATCTTTGACCTTCCGAATAAACTCCCAGTCAGCGCTCCCCTTATACATCTGGTTACGCGTTCGACCGTGAACGGTGATCATCTTCACACCGAGATCTTCGGCGATCCTGGCAAGTTCCGGCGCGTTGAGACTTGAGTGATCCCAGCCCATCCGCATCTTGACCGTGACCGGAACGCTGACAGACTTGACGGTCGATCCAATCAGCTTCGTGCTCAGCGGGACTTCGCGCATCAATGCGCTGCCAGCCATTCCGTTGGTTACCTTACGGACTGGGCATCCGAAATTGATATCGATGATCGCTGCCCCGCGATCTTCATTTAGTTTTGCAGCCTCTCCCATGCTTCCAGGGTCGCAGCCGACCAACTGCATCGATACCGGCTCTTCGGTCGTATGCCACGCTGCCTTCTGGATACTTTGCCGAGTGTCGCGAATGGCTGCCTGACTAGCGATCATTTCCGTCACATTGAGACCTGAGCCATAGCGACGAACGAGCGTACGAAACGGCAGATCGGTGACGCCCGTCATGGGCGCTAGGACCACAGGCGTATCGATCTTCAATGGCCCGATTTCTATGGGCTTAATCGGCGGTCGAGGAGGAATATTGCTCATTACTTGACTAGGTGCTTAAAATTTGTGCAGCGCATAGTGGATTGCAGGAACCGCGTCCAGACCCTAAGCGCTCTCGCCTTGTGACCGAAGAATCAACCCCTTCCCGATATGCCGCCGTGGTAGTCGCTGCTGGCAGAGGCCTCCGAGCCGGCGGAGAATTGCCTAAGCAATTCCGCACCTGGCGGGGCAAGCCTTTGGTCCAACACTCTGTCGATACGCTACTTGAAGCTGGATGCGATTCCGTCGCTCTGGTCGTGCCGCAAGGAATGCAAGATCAAGCGTCGGTTTCGGCGGGATCGGATGACCGTATCGTTGTAGTCGACGGAGGGAAGACACGTCAGCAATCTGTTCTGGCGGGGCTCGAAGCATTGGCGGTCCGCAATTTCGAGTATGTCCTTATACATGATGCAGCCCGCCCAGACTTGCCAATAGAGGTCATTCAGCGACTGCTTCATGGCTTGGACGAAAACGCAGGTGTGATTCCTGTTTTGCCGGTTATTGATAGCCTTGCGGTCGAAGAAATGGGAAAAATGGCTGGTGCCGCGGAGAGAAGCCAGTTGCGACGCGTGCAGACGCCGCAGGCGTTCCGGTTTGATACGATACTTTCCGCCCATCACGCATGGCGCGGCGATCCCAATGCAGGAGACGATGCACAGGTACTTGTTGCTGCAGGTGGAGAGGTTGCAATGGTAGATGGTGATGAGAGGCTAAAGAAGATGACATTCGCGCAGGATTTCGCCTCTAGCCCTTCAACCATTCGCATTGGACAAGGATTTGACGTCCACAGGCTGGTCGCTGGTGAAGAACTGTGGCTGTGCGGTGTTAAGATTGAGCACGACAAGGGGCTATCCGGTCATAGCGATGCAGATGTAGCACTGCATGCAATTGTCGACGCATTGTTGGGTGCGATCGGCGCAGGTGACATTGGCACTCACTTTCCGCCTAGCGATCCCAAGTGGAAGGGCGCACCTTCGCCCCTATTTCTCTCACACGCTATGAAGCTGGTTCAAGGGTCTGGATTTTCACTCGGCAATGTCGACCTGACTCTGATTTGCGAAGAGCCAAAGATTGGTCCACATCGCGAAGCTATGCGCGAAAAGGTAGCAGAGCTGATTGGTGCCGAATTGGACAAGGTGAGCATTAAGGCAACTACCACAGAGCGCCTTGGATTCACCGGCCGCGGAGAGGGTATTGCTGCGCAGGCAATCGTCAGTTTGCAAAGCAATTGATCAGGAGAGCAAAGATGGATCAGGGCACTGTCCTACCCAGCGAAATTGCGGAGCTCGCCCGCCACGTAGTGGAAGAGAACACCCGGGCTGGGCGCAAGATTGCTTTGGCTGAGAGCTGTACCGGTGGATTGGTTGCGGCAGCTATTACCGAAGTGCCCGGTTCGTCTGCAGTCCTGGACCGCGGATTTGTAACCTACTCGAACGAAGCAAAAATGGAGAGCCTTGGCGTAGCCAGCGACATCATTGAGACATTTGGTGCTGTCTCGATCGCCTGTGTCTGGGCCATGGCAAACGGCGCGCTTGAACGAAGCAATGCTGACGTAGCTGTAGCGATTAGCGGAGTTGCCGGTCCGAGTGGTGGTTCGGATCTCAAACCTGTTGGCACAGTAGTTTTTGCCAGGGCCTGCCGCGGAATCGAGGGTGAACCGGAAGGTGAGCTAAAGCTGTTTTCTGATCTCAATCGCGCCAAAGTACGACATCAAGCGACGCTCTGCGCGCTTGAATTGTTGCTGCCATAAAGCTGTTCGGCGCGGTTTTCGAAGGCGCGAACCATCTTTCGAAACGCGCGATCGAAATATTGACCCGCCAATGCCTCGAACACCGAATTTTTGAAAGTGAAATCGACCAGAAATTCAACCTCGCAACTGCCGTCGGGCAGCGTCTTGAAAGTCCAGCGATTGTCGAGGTCCCTCATCGGCCCATCGATATAGTGCACCTCGATCATATCAGGTCGATGCTTGTTTACGCGCGAAGTGAATTTCTCTCGTAAAGATTTGAAGCCGACGATCATATCGGCGATCATTTCCTGTTCGGTGTCCGACTTCACTCTTGTCGCGACCACCCACGGCAGGAACTCAGCATAGCTTCCAACATCCGCAACCAAGTCGAACATCTGTTCGGCGCTGTAGGGAAGAATATGGACTTCACGAATTCCAGGCATGCGCTTTACGGTTAGCCTTTTTGGCGGGCCAGCTTTTCTGCCCTCGCCTTACGCATCTGTTCGAAATCTTCGCCGGCGTGATAGCTCGATCGTGTAAGTGGGCTAGAAGCGACCTGTAAGAAGCCTTTGGCTCGCGCAATCGACCCATAAGCATTGAATGCCTTGGGCGTCACAAATTCCTCGACATTTGCATGCTTGGGTGTCGGCTGGAGATACTGTCCCATGGTGATGAAATCGACATCGGCACTGCGCATGTCATCCATAACCTGGTGAACCTCGAGCCGCTGCTCTCCCAATCCCAGCATGATTCCCGATTTGGTAAATATCAGCGGATCATGACGCTTTACCTCTTCGAGCAAGCGAAGCGAAGCGTAGTATCGGGCACCCGGCCGTATGGTTGGATAGAGGCGCGGAACCGTTTCGAGGTTGTGATTGTAGACATCCGGGCCAGCTTCACAAATTGCCTCAACCGCTTCGCGCATCTTGCCACGAAAATCCGGAGTGAGGATTTCAATGGTTGTTTCAGGTGTAGTGCGCCGGAGTGCTTCAATCACCTTGACGAACTGCCCTGCCCCACCATCAGGCAGATCGTCCCGGTCGACGCTGGTAATGACAATGTGCTGCAGCCCCATCTTCGCAGCTGCTACCGCCGTGTTCTCCGGCTCCATCGGATCAACCATCCGCGGCATGCCTGTCTTCACATTACAGAATGCGCAGGCACGTGTGCAGACATCACCAAGGATCATCACCGTGGCGTGCTTCTTGGTCCAGCATTCGCCAATGTTCGGGCACGCAGCTTCCTCGCAAACCGTGTTGAGGTTGAGCTCGCGCATCAATTTGCGCGTTTCGTTGTAGCCTTCGCTCATGGGTGCTTTGACCCGGATCCAATCAGGCTTGCGCTGGCGCGGTGCGCGTGGCGCATCGTCCCGGCCGACAGGAGTTGAGAGATCGTTCATGGCGCCCATTTAGGCGTGGGCGTCCCTTGCTGCAAGCGGGCATAGCTATTCCCTTGTCACTTGCTTTCACACTGATTCCATTGCAACGGCGAGGCATGAAGGATTTCAGTCAACTGATAGAGGGGTATCACCGCTTCCGGGCAGGTGATTGGCAACAGCAGCATGATCGCTGGGAGGAGCTGAGCAAAGGCCAGTCTCCTAAGGTAATGGTAATCTCTTGTTCGGACAGCCGCGTCGATCCTTCACAGATTTTCGATGTAAGTCCCGGCGAGATATTTGTCGTCAGGAACGTTGCCGCTCTGGTGCCACCATTCGAAACGGCCGCTGGTCAGCATGGCGTTTCCGCCGCACTTGAGTTTGCCGTACAATTCCTGGGCGTCGTAGAAGTCGTAGTTATGGGGCATGGTGCATGCGGTGGCTGCAAGGCGGCTTTGACCCAGGATCTCCACGGAAACGAATTGGGCGAAGGTGGCTTTGTCGCAAATTGGATCGGAATGCTCGACCATGTTCGCGAACCAATCGCCGCGTCGCAAGGTACTAGCGGTGCCGACGCGGAAAAGGCGATGGAATATGCCGCTGTTCAATTGAGCCTGGACAATTTGCGTACGTTTCCATGCGTCCAAGTGAAGGAAGGGAGTGGAGCCTTGCGCCTTCACGGCTGCCATTTCTCAATCGAAGACGGCAAACTTTACATTTTAGATGAGAGCTCTGGCGACTTTGACCCCGCCAATTAGGGCTTGCTCTGCCGCCTGCGCGGCTGCATCTTTCAGACATGTCTGAGATCGGCGCCAAGAACATCGCCCTGCTAATTGACGCGGACAATGTCGATCCGAATGGAATTGACGCGGTCCTCACTGTCCTTGCCGAACTTGGCCAGGTCAATATTCGTCGCGCATATGGAAATTGGGCGAAGGACGCCCTCAAGCGCTGGGGCGATATTACCAATCACTACGGTATTCGTCCTCACCAGCAGTTTGACCTCACGCGAGGTAAAAACGCCACCGATATGGCCATGACTATCGATGCGGTCGACCTGCCTTACCAAGGAAAGGTCGACGGCTTCGGGATAATGAGTTCAGACAGCGACTTTACACCGCTAGTCACTCGCCTGCGCCAGGATGGCTTACCGGTATATTGCTTTGGCGATAACAAAACGCCTGAAGCACTCCGTATGGCGTGCACAAGGTTTATAGACGTCGCCAAGCTTGTGACTGGCGACGCGATAGACGCAACCGCGGCTGACAGCGCCGGGTCAGGCGTCGACCAGGAGCTGATCGAACTTCTGGGAAGAGCCTGGAAAGCATCAAGTCGGGATGATGAGGGCTTTGCGAAACTACAAGAGGTCGGCCAGATCGCCGGGAACAGATCCAGCTTCGATGTGCGCAATTACGGATTCAAGCGACTGTCCGAGTTGATCCAATCTCTCGATCGTTTCGATCTCAAACGTGGCGAAGACGGCCAAGTCTACGTAAGGCGATTGCACTAAAGCAAGCGGCGCAGAACCACAGGGATTCCGCGCCGCCTTAGATCGGATCAGGAAGTTAGCCTGCCGTTGAGGCAACTGCCTCAGCTTCGGCTGGAACCGGAGCGTTCGCAGCGGCTTCCTGTTTCGCAAATGCAATCCACAACTGGGCGATCGGGGCACGATCACCTTGTATCTGAGCGAACGAAGCGATTGCTTCGTAGAACTTGCCTTGTTCTACCTGACTGATCCCAAGCCTTGTGAATACCAAATTCCGATCGGCTTCGGGCATATCTGCGGCCTTTGCGTAAAACTCTTCAGCCTTCGCGCTTTCACCATAATTCAGAAAAGTGTCACCAGCCGCGATAACCGTTCGCAAGCCGGCATCATCTGCGCGCGCGTCACTTTCCAACGCTGGCAGGTCGGCCAGGTCGCTTTCGATCCTGTCCGTCGCGGTACGCAATGAATCGCTGACGAAAATATCATCTCTGCTGACCCGACGCGTGTCATAACCATGTTGGATTACCTCTTCGACTTCCTTGGGCAGGCGGCGAGGATCGGCTGCTTCGATGTAATCGATATACTCATATTTTTCCTGGATAGCGTCGACACGAAATCCGAGCCGCAGAAGGTCCAGCATTTCAGGATGTTCAAATACGTTCAGATTGCGAGTGATGTTGATTGCATCGCGCCAATTTCCCTGGCTTGGATAATCAACAATCCATGTCGTTACGATATCATAAACATGTGGCGTAACTTCGTTGTTATACGCAACAGTCAGCCCGCGCCTGTACCAATGCTCGTCAACTTCCATACCAGCAGCCTTGCGCTGCTCGATCGCTGATGAAAGGTAATCGAGCCCTTCCTCGAATCGATTTTCGGAGAAGAAGCTCTCGGCCATATTCACGCGTAGCTGTTCGGTCGAAATATTAGCCGAGCTGAAATTCGCATCAATGGCATTTTGCAGGTAGGTGCGGCCCTCAGCGTATTGGCCGGCAACGGTGAGCAGCTGATATGCTATGAAGTTGAATTGCCCGATCTGGGCTGGCGCGGTTTTGCCGCTGTTGATCATCATCTTCATGCCTTCAAGCTGATAAGCTTGGTCTTGGGTCCTGGCACCGATGTTATAGACAATATTGCCGCCAGCGAATTGTTCGTCGGCAGAGATTGCCAGCGCCTTCATCGCAGGCACCAGTGCCTTCGCGGCAGCGATGTCGCCACCCTCATTCTTCATGATCTCATCAATCGGGGTGTACGCCTCGATAAATTCCTTTGAGTATGCGGCGCGCTCTTCTTTCTGCCTTTTATCTTTCTTGCGCTGCATCGCATGAGCAGGATCAGCGAATCCCGTAGCCACAACCGCAGAGCCTGTCGCCAAAGCGATTGCCAGCGCCAGATGCGATCGGGCCTTACAACGAAGACGCTGGTTAGAAACGAAAAAAAACATTTTGATACTCCTGAATCAGACATTACTGCCCCCGCTGTAGGAGCTCTGTTTTGGCTTTCAGGAGGGCCATGGCCTCCTGCGCTCAGATTTGCAAATTCTACTGCCCCAAAATGCCTGAATGCGTATTGAACGCATGGTTCAGTCTCGCGCTCAATTCTATCGTTTCAGGAAGTACGCTTTGTGTGGATAAAGCCTCAAAAATCACATGATATTTAGATCTTTTGGTGGCGCAAACGGGTGCTGAAGCCTACATTGTAAAAGTATTCAAAATTGAACCTGTGTGACCGGAAAAGGCTAAGCCTTGAGCGACGAAACCGATACAATAATTCCTGCGTCCCCTATGGGCGAGTTTGATCGCGTCGACATCGTTGAGGAGATGAAGGCGAGCTATCTGGATTACGCCATGAGCGTGATCGTTAGCCGCGCACTACCTGACGTCCGCGACGGTCTGAAGCCGGTGCACCGCCGGATACTTTTTGCCAGTCAGGAAGGTGGCTTTGTAGCTGGTCGTCCCTATCGCAAAAGCGCCAAAATTGTGGGTGACGTGATGGGTAACTATCACCCGCATGGTGACGCCGCGATCTATGACGCGCTTGCGCGAATGACCCAGCCTTGGTCGTTGCGCGTGCCGCTCGTCGATGGCCAGGGTAACTTTGGTTCGATGGACCCTGATCCACCAGCCTCCATGCGTTATACTGAGGCGAGGTTGGCGCGAGTCTCCAACAGCCTTCTTGACGATCTCGACAAGGACACGGTTGATTTTGCCGACAACTATGATGGCTCACGTAGCGAGCCTACAGTTCTCCCGGCCCGTTTTCCTAACCTGCTCGTCAATGGCGCCGGCGGCATTGCTGTGGGTATGGCCACTAATGTGCCGCCCCACAATTTGGGTGAAGTTATCGAGGGATGCCTCGCCTTTATCGAGAACCCTGCAATCACCTCGGAAGAGTTAATCCAGCATATTCCTGGTCCTGATTTTCCGACGGCACCGCTGATCTTGGGCCAGTCCGGTGCGAAGGCCGCCTACACAACTGGTCGCGGTTCGATCCTCATGCGGTGTCGGCACGAGATCGAGGAAAAAAAGGGGGACAAACGCGCAATCGTCTTTAGCTCAATCCCTTACCAGGTGGGCAAATCGAATCTGGTAGAGAAGATTGCCGAAGCAGCCAAAGACAAGCGCATTGAAGGCATTTCCGATATTCGCGACGAAAGCTCACGCGAAGGTGTTCGTGTGGTCGTCGACCTCAAACGAGATGCTACGCCTGAAGTCGTATTGAACCAGATCTGGCGACATACACCTGCCCAAGCCAGCTTCCCTGCCAATATGCTGGCTATTCGCGGCGGAAGGCCAGAAACCCTGATGCTGCGCGACATCATCCAGTCGTTTATTTCGTTCCGCGAAGAGGTCATTACGCGACGGACCAAATTCGAGTTGAACAAAGCTCGCGATCGAGCGCATATCTTGCTGGGACTGGTGGTTGCAGTCTCGAACCTCGATGAAGTCGTGGCAATCATTCGCGGATCGTCGAACCCTGCGGATGCTCGAGCGAAATTGCTCGAACGCGAATGGGCGATCGGCGACATCGCCCAATATATTCGCCTTGTGGAAGCCATTGAACCGAATGCCGAGCAGGAAGGCGGAGCTTACCGCCTCAGCGAACGCCAGGTGAAAGCAATCCTTGATTTGCGTCTCCACCGACTTACGGCGCTTGGCCGCGATGAAATCGGCGATGAGCTAAAAGAGCTTGCAACCGCGATCGAAGAGTTTCTCTCAATTCTGGCTGATCGCGTGAAACTCTATGGCGTCATGCGAGATGAGCTTGTCGAGATCCGTGATACATACGCGACGCCGCGCGTTTCGGAGATTGCTCCGGCTTGGGACGGGATCGAAGATGAAGACCTGATCGAGCGCGATGAAATGGTCGTTACCGTCACGCATGACGGCTATATCAAGCGCACACCGCTTTCGACCTTCCGGGCACAAAATCGCGGCGGCAAAGGTCGAGCCGGCATGTCGACCAAGGATGAAGATGCGGTTTCAGAAATGTTCGTCACTTCGACGCACAACCCGGTGCTGTTCTTCTCGACAGCAGGCAAGGTCTATCGCCTGAAAGTCTGGAGACTGCCGGAAGGCGGTCCCACCACACGCGGAAGACCGATAGTCAACATGCTGCCGGCGCTTGATGAAGGTGAAACGATCCGAACCGTGCTCCCCCTGCCCGAAGACGAAGACAGCTGGGGCGCATTGAGTGTGGTGTTTGCAACCGCCAAGGGTAGCGTGCGCCGCAACAGCATGGACGCCTTCACCAATATTCCGTCGAATGGTAAATATGCGATGAAATTCGACGAGGATAGCGATGACCGTTTGATCGGCGTGGCCCTGCTCGAATCTACGGATGATGTCTTGCTGGCATCTCGGCGGGGTAAGGCAATTAGGTTTGCGGGCGACGATGTCCGTGAATTCACTTCGCGGACCTCGACTGGCGTTCGCGGTATGAAGCTCAAGGAAGACGACGAAGTCGTATCGCTGTCGATACTTCATCGAGTGGGCACCGAACCTGAAGAACGTGAGCAGTATGTGAAATTTGCGCCCTGGAAAGCTGAAAAAGAGGGCGAGCCCGAGCTTTCAGCCGAGCGATTTGCGGAACTGCAAGACAACGAGCAATTCATCCTCACCGTCTGCGCAAATGGTTATGGCAAGGTCTCAACTGCTTACGAATATCGCCGGATTGGGCGCGGCGGACAGGGCATTGTGAATATCGACAATATCAAGCGCAATGGCCCTGTTGTGGCCAGCTTCCCGGTTACGCATAGCCAGCAGCTGATGCTGGTTACAGACCAGGCAAAGCTTATCCGACTGCCGCTCGACCTGCGTCACCTGGCAGAGGATGAAGAAGCAGCTGACAAGGCGNTCCGCATCATTGGCCGGAGTTCCGCGGGTGTGCGGCTGTTCAACGTGTCCAAAGGCGAAACCATCGTAAGTGCTGTACTCATTGACGAACAGGAAGGTCCCGAAGATGCCGCTGAAGAGGCTGTGACCGAAGAAATGACTGCGCGCGGCACCGAAGAAACCAAGCCTGAAACCACTGCGCATTCCGAAAAGAACATCAATGGTGAATCAGGCGGATGAGGATAAGTATCATCCCTTCTAATGCAGTCTGCGGCGCTCGCGTCGAGGGTGTGGATCTTGGAAGTGATCTATCGGCGGATTTGATAGACGAGATCCGCGCAGCATGGCTCAAGCACCGCGTGCTCGCATTCGCAAATCAACAAATGGACGATGACGCGCTTGAGCGCTTTACGCAGGCTATGGGTGGCTTTGGTGATGACCCATTTTTCGCCCCCATTGAAGGGCGTGAACACATCGCTGCGATACTTCGTGAGGCGGATGAAAAGGCCCCGCTCTTCGCTGAAAATTGGCACAGTGATTGGAGCTTCCTGGCCAAGCCGCCATCGGGCACCTGCCTTCTCGCGGTCGATATTCCGCCAATGGGTGGCGACACATTGTTCGCAGACCAGATCGCGGCATTCGCTGCACTGCCAGAAGAGCGAAAGGACTATCTGCGTTCACTCACGGCGATTCATAGTGCTCGTGGCGCCTATGCGCCTGATGGAACCTATGGGAAGAAGGACGAGGGCCGCAGCATGGCGATACAAGCAGGCGAAGAAGCTATGGCGACCCAGCGGCACCCTCTAGTTCAAAGGCACCCAGAGACTGGTGAAGAGGCCCTATTCAGTTGCATCGGGTATATTATCGGCATTGAAAGCATGGATGATGCCGAAGCCTTCGCTTGTCTGATGGAACTGCTCAAATGGCAGGGAGATGATCGCTTCATCTATCGCCACCGATGGGAGCCAGGGATGCTGGTAATGTGGGACAATCGCTCTGTCCTGCACAAGGCTACGGGTGGGTATGAAGGTCACAGGCGCGAATTGCATCGCACCACCATCGCTGCCGCTGCCTGAAATTTAGCTCCCGCTAGCGGGATGTTCGCCGCGTAGCGTCTGGACCACCCCGGTCGCAATAAGGAACTGCCCGCTGAAATATAGCGGCCAGATCATCAGATTGGGGAATGCGCTACCTGCCATAGAACCTTGCCCTGCAAAGATTAGCCAGTCTGAAACCACAAACATCACCGCACCAATTCCTACGCGATAGCGCGGGAAGCGGCTCATCCATGCTGTGGCAGCCATACCGCCAAGAGCGAGGCTGTAGAGGGCAATCTGCCAGCTGTCGCTGACCAACCAACTCACTAACGGCGCAGCAAACAGCAATGAGACTGCCAATGCCTTCTGGCTCCGACTTGGCTCTTGTCTCGGATTACGCAAATAGAGCGACATCGCGGCAATATGTGACGCAAAGAACAATGCCCCTCCCAGCTCCAAGGTCAACTCAATGCCCATGTCACCCAATGCCGACAGGGCCATCACCAGCGCTAATATGCGTGCATCTGGGAGCGGCGAACGTCGCAGGGCATAAACCGCAAGGAATGCCACCCCTGACCCTTTAAGCAGTATCAGCCAAACGCCTCCGATCGGGTTATCTCTAAGGAAGTAGAAGGCGATTGCAGCCGCCGCTGCGGCCAGAAGCCATGGGCGGTGTTCGACCAGTGCACGCTTGGGCATTTGTCCCCTTTCTCTCAAGCAATGCAATTGTGGACTTGATGAAGTGCTTGGGCAAGCACTAGATGCGCCCGCATGGATTACGATGTTCATATTATTGGCGGCGGTCTCGCCGGCTCAGAGGCCGCATGGCAGCTTGCCCAGCGCGGGCACAAGCTGCGCCTTTCGGAGATGCGAGGTAGCGGGGAGATGACACCTGCCCACCAGACCGACGGACTAGCTGAACTCGTTTGCTCCAACAGCTTCCGATCTGATGACGACGAGAAAAATGCCGTCGGATTGCTGCATCACGAAATGCGCCAACTGGACTCGCTGATTATGCGCGCTGGCGAAAAGGCGCGCGT